>NZ_JBIKSE010000014.1:0-36620 GCF_044348765.1 Arenimonas sp. | reverse complement strand
GCACTTCATCCGTTTCGAGATTGCGGCAATGACCCGGCTCGAGTAGCATTCCAAATGCAGCGGAATCATCCGAATCCTGACCATTGCAGATACGTAGGTCGACTTTGCGTGGCCTTTCACGAAGCGGGCCTGCGGGCAACAACAGGCCGTTGCCATACCCGCGGACGGCATCAATGATTTCGATTTCTAAGGTGCGTGGCAGACCGCGATGCTGCAGCCCGTCATCGGAAACGATGACGGTGCATCCCGATGCGACCAGGAATTCCGCGGCACGACGCCGATGGTTATCCACCCGGACCGGCACATCGCAGCGCCGCGAAATCAACAGGGGCTCATCACCTGTCATTGATGGTAATCCCAGCTTCTCAACCGAAATTGGACCGGACCCGCTGCGGCCGTAACCGCGGCTGACCACGCCTGGAGCATGACCCGCTGCCTTCAGATATTCGACCAAAGCGATAATGACCGGGGTTTTACCGGTACCGCCGGCAGTGAAATTACCGACGACAACAACCGGTACCGTTAGCGGAGCAGGTTTGGACGGGGTACGCCATTGGATGATCGTTTCATAAATCCTGGCCAATCCGCGCAGCATCCATGGCACCGGCGCTCCTTCATACCAGATGGCGTTGAGTTGGGAGTCTAGGCCGCGCATCAAATGCCATCCGGATCCCGGAACTGCATCTGATGCAGGCGGCTGTAGAGTCCGCCGCGCCGCAGCAAATCCGCATGCGTCCCAATTTCAGCCAAACGGCCTTCATCAAGTACCAGGACCTGGTCCGCATGCTCGACCGTGGATAAGCGGTGCGCGATAATCAGCGTAGTGCGGTCCGGTATAAGGTGTGCCAGAGCATCCTGCACCAGCCGTTCAGATTCATTGTCAAGAGCCGCCGTCGCTTCATCTAGAATCAGGATCGGTGCATCTTTCAGAATCGCACGAGCGATGGCGAGGCGCTGTTTCTGCCCGCCGCTGAGCCGGCCGCCACGCTCGCCAATGGCCGTATCCACGCCGTCAGGAAGCTTAAGTACGAACTCTTCGGCATTGGCTGCACGCAAGGCCTGCCATACTTCCGCATCGCTGGCGTCCGCCTTGCCATAGCGCACATTGGCCATGACCGAATCGTCGAACAGCATGACCTGCTGGCTGACCAGTGCGATCTGCCGCCGAAGATCGGCGAGTTTGAGTTCGCGAATATCCCTGCCGTCGAGCAGGATGCTGCCTGAACTTGGTTCGTAAAAACGCGGAATTAACCGAATAAGGCTGGTTTTTCCGCTTCCCGAACGACCGACGATGGCCGTTACCGTTCCCGGCTTGGCCGTAAAACTGACTTCTGACAGCGCCGCCCTTCCCTTTTCCGAATAACGGACACTGACTACTTCGTACCGCAGTTCACCCAGAACACGATCCAGTTCGCACTTGCCTTCATCCGACTCATCCGGTTGATCGAGTATGCCGAACAGACGATCACTGGCCGCAACGCCTCGCTGGATGATGCTCTGCACATTGGTAATGCGCTTCAAGGATGGTAAAAGCACCATCATCGAGGTCATCAGGGTCACGAAGGCACCTGCGGTCATGCGCCCCTGCATGGCTTCCTGGCCTGCGACCACCAGGATGACCGCAAGCGCTGCGGCAGCAAGTATCTGTACGCTGGCCGACGCAGTGGCCTTGGTTGCCTCGACTTTCAAATGCATGTCGAGATTGTTACGGGCGAGGCCCGCATAGCGTTTGTGCTCGGCTTCCTGCATACCATAAATTTTCACTTCATGCTGTGCGGACAGCGCCTCTTCTGCAGCCTGCGCCATCTTCCCGACACCATCCTGAATGCCCCGGTTGATGCGTCGGTAACGCTTGCCGACCTTCGAAGAAATGTAGCCGATGGCCGGAGCGATGATCAAAACGGCGAGCGTGACCTTGACGCTTTGCATGAGCATGACACCGATCATGACCAGAATGGTCAATGTATCGGTCACTGAAATTTTGATGGCTTCGCTGGTAGCCTGTGACACCTGCTCGGTATCGTAATTCAAGCGGCTGACCAGTGCCGGAATGGGTTCCTGATCAAACCGGGAGCTCGGCATGCGCAGGAATTTATCGAGAACCTGCTGTCGCAGATCGAGAACGACGCTACGGCCTGTCCTGGCCATGCCGTAATCGGTGACAAAGGTTGCGATGCCGCGAAGCACGAACAGTCCGAGAATAGACAGCGGAAGCAGCCAGCGCACCTCCGGATTTTTGGCAACAAACGTCTGATCAACCATGGGCTTCATCAGCGCCGTGAACGCGCCAGCCGCCAGAGCCTCTAGAATCATGCCGAGGAAAGCGAGTATCAGATAAACACGGTATTTTCCGGTATAGCCGAGCAATCGGCGGTAAACAGCCCAGACTCCAGGAGTATTCTCAGGGCTCATCCTGTTTCTCCGAAGTAGTGGCGATTGATAGTTTGCTGAAGCCGAGCTGGCCGATTGCATCCATGGCCGTGATTACCGACTGATGCGATGCCATGGCATCAGCCTGGATCACGATAGTGCGTGCGGTATCATTTTCGGCCTGTTGCCAAATGGCGTCTTTTAGACTGGCCAGATTGCTGCGGATTACAGTGCTATCACCGACATAATAATTTCCAGCCCGGTCAATCAACACTACCAATGGCTGGCGTTGTACTTCGACCTGGCTTACAGCGCTGCTGGGCAGCGTAATTTTCAACGCCGAGCGGTTGTTGAAGCTTGTCGTAACCACGAAAAAAATAATCAAAGTGAACACGACATCGATCAATGCAGTCAGATTGATTTCGACATCTTCATCACCGGTTGCGATATCCAGGCGCATCGAATTTAGTCTGCCTGCCGCACTTCAAGGGCATCCAGAAGATTCATGGCCACCTTTTCCATCTCGATGACATAGCCAGTGACACGGCCACGGAAATAGCGGTGCAGAAGAAGGGCCGGAATGGCGAGACATAAACCAGCCGCAGTCGATATCAAGGCCTGACCAATGCCGCCGGCGAGCTGGCTAGCATCACCGACGCCGGTGCTGAGAATCGTCAGGAACATCTGAATCATGCCGATGACCGTACCCAACAACCCAAGAAGGGGCGCTACAGAGGCAATAGTGCCTAGCGTCGGAAGAAAACGATTCAGATCATGAGTGATATGCCGGCCGACATCCTCGATGCGTTCCTTGATGACGACCCGTGGTTTATGGCGCACCCGAAGCGCTGCTGCCAGGAGTTCACCCATGGGCGAATCCTTGTGTAAACGCTGGATTTCAGCGATTTCCAGAGTTTTTCCGCGCGACCAATGTTCGATTTCAAGACCAATGCCATGGGGAATGACTTCAGATCGGCGTAAAGTCCAGAAGCGCTCCAATGCGATAGCGGTCGCCACCACGGTCAGGATCAACAGTGGCAACATGACCCATCCGCCCGACATCAGTAATTGCAGCATAATCCTTAAACCTGCGAATGCACTCAGCAATAGCATACCCGAGATAACGGCAATAGCGAGAAATTGCCGTTTTAATAACCATTTACAGACGGTTCCTGGGGAGTTCGAAGCCAGTACCGCCGGTCATCAAGGCGGGTCCGTCGTGACCACAACCAGCCCTCGGGCGTCCCGGCCAGTTCTGCCCATCCGGTATCCACGGTATTGACGGTATGCGCGCCGGCATTCCGGTAACGTTCCAAAACATCGGGTCTAGGGTGGCGGAACCGGTTCTGGAATCCGCTCGAGATCAAGGCGATGCCTGGCTTCATTGCCGCGATGAATGCCTCCGATGAGGATCCAGCACTGCCATGATGGGGCACAAGTAAAACCTCCGCACGAAGCCAATCTCCATAATGCGCAAGCATCTGCGCTTCGGCTTCGGCACTGATATCGCCGGTCAGCAGCAGGCTGCGGCCAGCGCCACGGATCCAAAGCACGCAGGATTGGTCATTATCATTGTCATTGCTGCGCGAAATCGGCCAAACATACATGAATTGGACGCTATCCCACTGCCAGTACTGTCCGGCCAGACATTCGTGGTGTGGAACATTCGCCGGAAGCGCGCGCCAGGAGGCATCGATACGGTCGATTGCAACGCCATCGCGAACGGCCGTGAGCCCGCCGGCATGATCGTTATCACCGTGACTGACCACGACTTTGTCAAGATGCCGGACACCCAGTGCGCGCAAGGCCGGCAAGACTGTGGTCTGCCCCCTACTGAACCCGCCCGGCAATCCCGCTCCGGTGTCATACAAAAGCGTGTGACGCTTTGTCCGCACCAGTACCGCCGTTCCCTGGCCGACATCCATCATGGCCACGCGGAGCTGTCCTTCCGGAACGTAATCCATTTTCGGAAAAAGCATCGGCAGCAGCAATAATGCACCCATTCTGGAACCTGGAACCTGCCCTGGCATCAGAAGCAAACAGGCGCCGACCAGCCCGATTACAACGGCGGCCATACTGGATTCGGGAATCGTGCGGCTTGACCAGGGCAGCGTCTGCAACCACTGCAATAGTATCCAAAATACCTGCATGAGCATTGCCCCTGCCTGCCAGAACAACTCAGCGATGACCGGGACACCGGAAAAAAGACACCCCAGCAATGCCAAAGGGACCACAATAAGGCTGATCCAAGGAATCGCCAGTAGATTGACTAGTGGGCCAATCACGGTGGTTTGCTCGAAAAACCCGATTGTCAGTGGCAACAAGCCGAGCGATGCTACGCATTGTGCACGCATGAATGGTCGGAATATTCCCTGGCCACCTTCGCTTGGCATGAATGCAATTAGTAACAACACGCCACCGAAACTTAGCCAGAAGCCCGGTGTCAGAATGCTGATTGGATCCCACAGCAGCATGACCGCCATGCTTAGCGCCACCGCATGGGTCACGGTACAATGCCTTCCCAGCAACCGGCATGTCATGAAAACGGAAATCATCAATGCGGTACGTACCGTTGGCAAAGCAAATCCAGCAAATGCGGCGTACATCCCCGCGGCCAGCATGGCCATCCAAGCCGTCGCCGTCGGCTGCGGCCATCGAAGCGCAAGGCTCGGCCATAAACGATAAAAAAACAGAACGGCCCACACCGCAGCCATGGCTACCATGCCGACATGGAATCCGGAGATAGCAATGAGATGGGTGATTCCCGTAAGCCGCAACACCTCCCAGTCGGCATCTTGTAGTAGCCTTGTGTCGCCCAACGCAAGCGCTGTGACGAACCGGGCCGTTACCTCTCCGAGTTGCCGTCTGATCTGTCCTGATAGGGCGTCACGGAATCGGTCAATCGTATTTTTTTGCCCAACGTGACCAATTTCCTTTCGGACATAGCCCTGGGCGGCCCAGCGTTTCTGCAGCGCGCGCTGTTCGGCATCGAACCCGCCGGGGTTGTAAACTCCGTTAGGTGTACGTAGGGTTACTTCCAGGTGCCGAATATCACCAGATCTCAGCAGAGTATCGGTGCGGTACCATCCCAGTTTGATGCGACGCCCGACAAGAGATGGAAAATCCCCGCTACGGTGGATCTTAGCCTCGAACTGCCACTGGTTTCCATCCCGTTGTGGCAGGTCCGTAATTTCAGCAATGACCTGGCCACGCGTCCCGGATTCCGACATTGGCAGCCGCTGGTTTAGCGCAATACCCGAACTCCAGGCAGCAAATGCAGCTCCGAATAGAAACGCCGCAAGCACTGCCACGCGGCGGTAGCGCAGGAACAGCAAGGCCGACAACACCATTAGAAAAAGACTGAGCCCCATGTCGGGCAATGACGGCAAGCGTTGTAGGACAGCAACGCCGAGGGCAAAAGCAAACAGATTGACGGGACGCAGATAAGGCTGCGCCCGTTGCGTCACCTCGGGCGTTCCCGGAGTTGACCGAGCACAAGCTCTAGCGAACGCCCGCATTTATCAGCTAGGCGATGATCATGAGTGACTATGACCAGGGCTGCCTGATGCTGCTGCTTTAAATCCAATAAGAGATTGAATACGGCATCGGCGGTCTTTTCATCCAGATTGCCGGTCGGTTCGTCGGCAAGGATGCAGGCAGGGCGATTGACCAATGCACGCGCCACAGCGACTCGCTGTCGTTCACCGCCGGACAACTCGCCGGGCTTGTGCACCAGGCGATGTGACAGGCCAACCTGTTTGAGCAGCTCCTGCGCGGGCAAGATAGCCATGGCCGGCGCTATTCCGTTGATGAGTAACGGCATCATTACATTTTCAAGCGCTGTGAATTCCGGAAGGAGATGATGGAATTGATAAATGAATCCGAGATGCAGGTTACGCAGATGGCCTTTTTTTGCTTCGGTATGCCGATAAAGATTATCCCCCATCAAGCGGACTTCACCTTCAGTCGGACGATCGAGCCCGGCCAGAAGGTGCAATAAGGTGCTTTTACCCGAGCCCGACGCTCCCACAATCGCTAAGGATTCGCCGGCATGTACCTGAATATCAATTCCGGAAAAAACCGGCGTAATCAAATCGCCTTCCCGATAGGTTTTGCCCAAACATGAGCCTTCCAAAATAAGCTCACTCATAGCGCAGGGCCTCGACCGGATTGGTGCGGGCCGCACGCCAGGCCGGATAGATGGTGGCCAGCAGGCACATAATGATTGCAACCGTAACGATGACAAGCACATCGGAAGGATTGACTACGGAAGGGACGCCGCCACTGATGTAGTAAACATCGGCTGGAAGAAGCTCATTGCCGGTCAACGATTCAATAAAGCGTACAAGCACTCCGAGATTAGTCGAAAGCAGGATACCGCCTATGGTGCCGAGAATCACGCCAACCAGACCGATGACCAGGCCTTGTATCATGAACACTTGCATGACCTGTGCCGGCGACATGCCAAGTGTGCGCAGGATGGCGATATCAGCCTGTTTGTCCTGCACCAACATGACCTGCGATGACACCAGATTGAAGGCTGCGATGGCAATCACCAGGGACAGCAGGATGAACATCACTGTTTTTTCCATCTTTAGTGCACGGAAGAAGTTGGCATGATCGCGCGTCCAATCGCGCACCTGATAGATGCCTTCCATACGATTAGCCAGATCGCGGGCGACGGACCAGGCTTGCCAGATGTCGTCAAGCTTCAACCTTACGCCGGTTGCATCCTGGCCCATCCGTAGAAGCGCCTGTGCATCCTGTATATGGACGAGCGCAAGACCGTAATCATATTCCTGAGCGCCAACCGAAAATATGCCGCTGACGGTGAACCGCTTTGCACGTGGCATCGATCCGAAGGGTGTGGCCACCGATTCACTAACAAAGGCGTTGACCGAATCACCGACCCGCACATTGAGCGCCGCGGCCAATTCCGAACCAAGCACGATGTTGAATGTGCCTGGCATGAGGCTGTCCAGACGGCCCTGAATCATCTTATTGGGCAACTCGGACACCCGCCCTTCCAGTTCCGGTTGGACACCACGCAACAGTGCGCCCTGTTTGCTCTGGGCCTGCAACAGAGTCTCAGTCTGCACATACGGTGCAGCACCGAGGACGCGCTCATCCGTTTCGGCGACCGCCACCGCCCGTTTCCAATCCGACAGGGATCCATTGACCCCTTCGATGGTGGCATGGGCCACGGTACCCAGAATACGGTTGCGCAGCTCTTCCTGGAAGCCGTTCATGACTGAAATGGTGGTAATCAGTGCCACCACCCCAATGAAGATGCCGAGCACGGACGCCAGAGAGATGAAGGAAATGAAACCATTGCGGCGCTTGGCGCGCAGGTAGCGGAGTCCAATGGCGGCGGTCAATGGTTGAAACATCACACTATAATACTGGGTTTACGAGAATACTTGGCAGTTCATTTGACTCCGCTGTTGCCGGGGCGTTCATCCATAGCCGCAATTGTCTGCGTTGCGGTTCCGGCATCCATATCAGCCACCAAACCGCAGTCCGGACACGCCCGCCCCGGCAGTAATGCAGGACTGCGAGGTATCCGAAGTCCTGCCAACGCACATCCGATATCGACATCAGGCCGCAGCCCTCATTGATGCAGAAACAGCCCTTATCGTCGCGGTCGAGGGTAAATGGACGGAACTCGCGGATTCGGAAAATTCCATACAGGAACTCCAAAACCACCGCTGCAACCAAAACATAGAGCCACAACGGAGTGAGATCGGATATCAGCAGGCAGCCGATGGCGATTGCAGTTATGACACAGAGCACAAGACCCGCATGCCCGGGGATGTGGCATTCAGGTCGGCAAATCAGCAATGAGGGCGACAATGGCATCGAGATCGGCATTCTCCGGGCGTTCGCGCCCCATGAACCACCGCCATAACTTATCGTCTTCACAGTCGAGCAGCTGTAGGAAAAGCGCTCTTTCGGCATCATCCGCAATGGACCAACACTGATCCAGATAGCGCAACATCAGCTGGTCGAGCTCACGCATTCCACGCCGGCAACGCCAGCGCAGGCGTTTGATTTCAGGATTTTCTTCGCTGGAGGGCATCAGCCCAGCCAGTTCCAGACCAGCAGGCCCCAGATCGACCAGAACAGCGGATTACCCATCTCAGGCCCCGTGGCGCTGCAGAATCAGCTTCTTGATTTCGCCGATGGCCTTGGCAGGATTCAGACCCTTCGGACAGGTCCGTGCGCAATTCATGATGGTGTGACAGCGGTAGAGCTTGAACGGATCTTCCAACTCATCCAGCCGGGCGCCGGTATCCTCATCACGCGAATCGATGATCCATCGATAGGCCTGCAACAGAATGGCCGGACCGAGGTAACGGTCGCCGTTCCACCAATAACTCGGGCAACTGGTGCTGCAGCAGGCGCACAGAATGCATTCATAAAGGCCATCGAGCTTGGCGCGGTCTTCCTTGGACTGAAGCCGCTCACCGGAGCCCGGCGTGGCCGACTGGGTGCGGATCCAGGGCTTGATGGAAGCGTATTGGGCATAGAAATGCGAAAGGTCAGGCACCAGATCCTTGATGACCGGCATGTGCGGCAGCGGGTAAATCGGCACTTCCCTCTTGCCGCATTCTTCGATGGACTTGGTGCAGGCCAGCGTGTTGCTGCCATCGATGTTCATCGCGCAGGAACCGCAGATACCCTCGCGGCAGGACCGTCGGAAGGTCAGCGTCGGATCGATCTCGTTCTTGATCTTGATCAGCGCGTCGAGCACCATCGGGCCGCACTGGTCGAGGTCGATTTCATAGGTATCGACACGCGGATTGGCAGCATCGTCCGGATTCCAGCGGTAAATCTTGAAGCTGCGCAGATTATTTCCGCCCGATTTAGCCGGGAAGTGCGCGCCCTTGGTGATTTTCGAGTTTGCCGGCAGGGTAAATTCAGCCATGATTGCGTCTCACCTCAATATTTGCGTTCTTTCGGTGGAATGTAAGCCACATCCGAGCTGAGCGTATTCAGATGCACTGGACGGTAGTCGATGACGGTATCGCCCTTCTCATCGATCCAAGCCAGGGTATGCTTCATCCAGTTTTCGTCATCGCGCGTCTTGAAATCTTCTCGGGCATGGGCGCCACGGGACTCCTTGCGGTTTTCGGCCGAAACCATGGTTACTACGGCCTGACCAAGCAGATTCTGTAGCTCCAAGGTTTCGATCAAATCCGAGTTCCAGACCAGTGACCGATCAGAAACCTTGACGTCCTCGAAGCTGTTAAACGCTTCGCGGATTTTGGTAACTCCCTGCTGCAGGGTTTCGCCGGTACGGAACACGGCGGCATCGTTCTGCATGATCCGTTGCATGTTGTCGCGGATTTCGGCGGTGGGCGTCGAACCGTTGGCAAAACGCAGCTTGTCGAGGTTAGCCAAGGATTTGTCCAAAGCCGAAGCGGGCAAGGATTTGTGCGGCATATTCGGCTTGATGGTTTCGGCGCAACGGTTGGCCACGGCACGGCCGAACACCACCAGATCGAGCAACGAATTCGAACCCAGGCGATTGGCACCGTGCACCGAGACGCAGGCGGCTTCGCCGATGGAATACAGACCGGGAACCACGCTATTGGGATCGCCGTTCTTCAGCGTGACCACTTCGCCATGATAGTTGGTCTGTAGACCACCCATGTTGTAGTGCACGGTCGGTAGCACCGGAATCGGCTGCTTGGTCACATCGACTCCGGCGAAAATCTTCGCGGTTTCAGAGATGCCCGGCAGTTTTTCATGGATGACTGCCGGATCAAGATGGGTCAAATCCAGATGGATGTGGTCTTTCTTCGGACCGACACCGCGACCTTCGCGGATTTCGATGGTCATTGAGCGACTGACCATGTCACGCGGCGCCAGATCTTTGACGCTGGGCGCATAGCGCTCCATGAAACGTTCGCCGGAGTCGTTACGCAGAATGCCGCCTTCGCCGCGCACGCCTTCGGTGATTAGGCAGCCTGCACCATAAATGCCGGTCGGGTGGAATTGCACGAACTCCATATCCTGGAGCGGCAACCCGGCACGTAGGGCCATGCCGCCGCCGTCGCCGGTGCAAGTATGTGCCGAGGTCGCCGAGAAATAGGCGCGGCCATAACCGCCGGTGGCGAGCACGACACCGTGTGCGCGGAAGACGTGGATGGCACCTTCGGCCATGTCAATTGCAATGACACCTCGGCACACGCCCTCCTCGTCCATGATCAGGTCGAGCGCAAAGAATTCGATGAAGAATTTGGCATCGTGCTTGAGTGACTGCTGGTACAGCGTATGCAGAATGGCGTGGCCGGTGCGGTCGGCCGCGGCACAGGTACGCTGGGCCGGCGGGCCCTCACCATAACGGGTGGTCATGCCGCCAAACGGACGCTGGTAGATCTTGCCTTCTTCAGTGCGTGAGAACGGCACGCCATAATGCTCAAGTTCGATGATGGCCGGAATCGCTTCACGACACATGTATTCGATGGCATCCTGGTCGCCCAGCCAATCGGAGCCCTTGACGGTATCAAAGAAGTGATAGCGCCAGTCATCTTCGCCCATGTTGGCAAGCGCCGCTGAAATTCCGCCCTGTGCCGCTACAGTGTGCGAGCGGGTCGGAAACACCTTGCTGATGCAGGCGGTTTTTAGGCCCTTGGCAGCCAGTCCGAAAGTGGCTCGCAGACCGGCGCCGCCGGCGCCGACCACGATCATGTCGTACTGGTGCTCTGTGACTTTGTAGGCTTGACTCATAAATTTCTCAGGAACCCGAAGCTAGACGGACGATGGCGATCAAGGCAGCCAAGGCAGCGAAGGAAAATACGATTTTGACCAACACCTGCAGAATGACCTCGAATGTGCCGTGATGGACGTAATCTTCGAACACGACCTGCAGGCCGAGACAGGCATGCCAGAAAAGCGCCAGCACGTAAAGGATACAGGCTGCGGAAAACAGCGGATTCGCGAACTGTGTTTTCAGCGCGGCATAATCGGCGATGCCATAGTGAGCTAAACAATAAACGACGAACGGCGTCAGCAAAGCCAGCACGACGGCACTGATGCGCTGCGCCCACCAGTGGCCGAAACCGGTTTTAGCTGAGCCCAGACCGCGAGCGCTGGCGAGAGGGTCGCGAAAGTTCATACCGCACCTCCCCGCAGAGCCAGCCACCAGATACCGAGCGTCGACATCACGGACAGTACGATCACGGCATAGCCCGAGCGGTACACATCGGGGATTGCGAAGCCTTTACCGGCATCCCAGAACAGGTGGCGGATGCCGTTGAAGAAGTGATACATCAGGCAGGCACTGTAAGCAAACAGCGCAAATCGGCCGAGACCGGAGGCCAGGCAGGCCTGGGTGGCACTGAAGGCCTGCTCCCCAAGCGACAAGGCCACCAGGATCCCCAGCAATCCAAGGCTGCCGATGGCTAGAATGACACCGGTGATCCGGTGCAGGATAGACAACACGGAAGTCATCTGCTTGCTGTAAATCTGCAGATGGGGCGATAAGGGGCGTTTTTGCGCGGACATAGGGATACCGGTCAGGGTGAGAAGTCGATGCAGCGGCCGTTTTTTTCCCAATCGCCATAACGGGTCGGGTCCGGACCGCCACGGCCGCCGATTTCAGGAACCAACTGGGACTGCGGGGTGTTTTCCGACGGAGTATCCTCAGCTGACGCCAACTCCGGATTCTGGCTAGAATGTGGCACTTGATTCATCCTCCTATGGTAAATCCCCGCGCCATGCCATTCAAGCTAAATTTCAGTCCGGCCAAAGCGTTCCGTCTCCCCGGCCACGCCCTCATCCATGTGCGTGGCCAGGATGCATGCGCATTTTTGCAGGCGCAATGCATGAACGACGTGAATGCTCTCAAGGACGGAGAATGGCATTACAACGGCTGGCTGACCCCCCAGGGTCGGGTTTTTGCGCTGTTTTACGTAATCAGGGTCGAAATCGGACATTTTCTGCTCATTCTGCCGGCCCTTGAGCCGCAAGCATTGATTGATGGCCTCAAACGCTTCGTATTGCGGTCAAAAGTAAGCTTTGAAATCGAGTCCTCGGGGCATCTTTCAGCTAGCATCGGCAAGCCAATAGCAGCCGAGGACGGAATCGACTACGACTTAGCCGGTCAGGTCCTTTTGCAGATTGGTCATGGCGAAAAATCGCGGACGCTGTTTCTTGGCAGCCAGATCGGCATGGCCAACCCCGATGCGGCACAACGATGGCATGAAATGGACATGGCGGCGGGCTGGGTTTGGATCAATGAAGGCCTGCAAGACCTCTGGACCCCACACATGCTGAGTCTCCAACAACTGAAGGCTTTCAGCCTGAGCAAGGGCTGTTATCCGGGACAGGAGATTGTTGCACGTACGCATTATCTTGGTAAAAGTAAACGGGCGTTGTTCCTCATCCACGGCCCGCATCTGCAGCCTGGTCGCGTGTTGGAGAGTGACGGACGCGATATCGGACGCATCGTCAATGCCTCTGCAGGCGGAATCTTAGGGGCTGCCGTACTTCCGGCCGACATTGCGCCGGGCACGTGTCTGGACGGCGACATCTGCGTTGCAGCGCCCGTTTCTGGCCTCTGAAAATCAAACGCGAAAGCGGATGCTCGAATTGCAAGCGCCCGACCGCAAGCTCACGTGAAGCCTGGCCAGTGATGGTCTGAATGCAGCCAAGGCTGTCCTCCATCCTCAGTCATAGCAGCATCGGTCAAGGAGGAATTCAGATCAGTTCGATAGCCGCATTGACAATATCAGCGTCTGCCGGAATCACCGCGAACGCTGCGCCTGCCAAGGGCGTATAGGTATCGGCACCGACCACGCGACGCAGGGGTTTGGCGCCATGTCCGGCCTCGACAATGGCGGTAATAATGCCTTCGCCGACGCCGGCACTGCGGCGTCCTTCGTCCACCACCAGAATACGTTTGCATTCACCGGCATGATGGGCGATAGCTGCTTCGTTCAGGGGCTGCAACCAACGCAGATCGACCACGCGTACTTTCCATTGCAGGGTATCTTCGATCTGACGGGCGGCACGCAGGCTCATTGGTACGCCGTTGCCGAAGGTGAATACCACCAGATCGTTGTTTTCCGGAAAATAAGTGCGTTCGCTGCCAATTTCCATGGCCTCGGATGGCGCCGGATAACGGGTCTGCCAGAGACCGTCACCGGTTTCATACAGATCCTTGCTCATGTACAGGGCGATTGGCTCCAGATAGGCGCAGACCCGACCGTCGACTTTGGCCAAAGCCGTCATGGAGCGCAACATGGTGACCGCATCATCTCCGCGGGAGGGACAACCAACCACCAGAGATGGAATGTCGCGAAGCGCGGTGATCGAGTTGTCGTTGTGGAAATGGCCGCCGAATCCGCGCTGATAGCCGAGCGAGGCCACGCGCATGACCATCGGATTGCGGTACTGGCCGTTACTGAAGAACTGCAGCGAGCAGGCTTCGCCACGGATCTGGTCGCAGGCATTGTGGAAATAAGCCAGATACTGGATTTCCGGCAAGGGCAGCATGCCCAGATTGGCAAAGCCCTGAGCCAGGCCGAGGATCATGGTTTCATCGAGCAAGGTGTTAAAAACACGGGCACCTTTGAAGTTTTTTTGCAGTCCTTTGGTGACGGTGTAAACGCCACCCTTCTGGGCTACATCCTCACCGAACAGCAGGGTTTCAGGGTATTTGCAGAACAGATCGTGTAATGCATTGTTGATCTGGATGGCCAAATGCCTTGGGGGCAGTTTTTCAGGCAGTTTGTCTTCGGAACCGAAAACCGCGAGGCGCTTTTCAGAATAATCGGCACGGGAGGCCTCGGCCATGACGGCCTCCGGATGAAACGGCGCCAGCGGCGCAATCACTTCCTCGAGGGTTTCTAGCTTGGGGCGTTTGTCGGCTTCATTGGCCGCGGCAAAACATTGGCGGCGTGTCACTTCATATAGTTCGAGCACCTCCGCCTTCGACATCAGTCCCGATTGCAGGGCAATCCCGGCCGAACGCAAGAGTGGATCGGTGGCTTCAACAGCCATCAACTCCTCAAACGAGCGCCATTCGATTTCGAAATCGGTGCCGGCATGGCCCATGATACGGGTCGTCCGAAGATGTAGGAAGGTCGGGCGACGGCTTTGCCGGCAATGGCTGATGGCACGTTGGATCTGACCATAGCCTTCGGTGATATCCAGACCATCAGCATAGAAATAATCCAAGCCGTCGCGGTTTCGGAAAGCGTTGTTAATCCAGCCGGTCGGTGTTTTCACTGAAATGCCGATGCCGTTGTCTTCGCACACATACAGAACCGGTGCCGGTAGCTTCTGGTAAGCGGTCCATTGCGCGGTATTGAATGCCGTCTGTGCGGTGGCATGATTGCTGGAAGCATCCCCGAACGAGCAGATGACGATGGAGTCATCCGGGATCGGCGAGTCATAGCCGATGCGCTTGGCCTGCTCCACTGCGATGGCGGTACCGAGCGCTTTCGGCAAATGCGAGGCAATGGTGGACGTCTGCGGAAGCACCCACAAGGGCTTGCTACCCCACACTTTATGCCTGCCACCGGATATCGGATCGTCCTTGCTGGCGGCGAAACTGAGGGCTGAATCCATGATCGGATCCATGCCCGGTAACTTGCGGAAACGCTCGGCCATGAAGCCGCCGCTGCGGTAATGCAGAAAGGCAGGATCGGTATGTCGCGTCAGGCGCGCCACCATGGCATTACCTTCATGGCCGCTGGACCCGATGGTATAGAACACCTTCTGCTGGACGCGCAGGACGCGGGCCATCAAATCGAGATGGCGCGATATCAGCTGGGAGCGGAACAGTTCATCAAAGTCGCGGGCCGAGCAGGCGCTGCCGTCAAGAATCGGTTCCTCCGGCGAGGGCTTGGGCAGCACCTCGCCCTGCCAGTTCTGCACGAATTCGATGAAATTATCATCGCAGACCTTAGCGCGGTTGACATCTTTTTGCCGGGCGGGAATCAGAGCGGCACTCATGCAAAATCCTTCTTGCGGTCCCGTTTAGAACGCGTTGATGCCGGTCAGCTCACGTCCGATGACCAGCTGATGCACCGTCTCTGTGCCTTCATACGTAATGACTGACTCCAGGTTCAGGGCATGCCGGATCGGGCAGTATTCCGTGGTGATACCGGAGCCACCGAGGATGTCGCGGGCTTCGCGGGCGATGTCGAGGGCCATCCGACAGTTGTTCCATTTGGCCAAGGACACCTGCGAGGGCTGCATGTTACCGGCATCCTTGAGGCGACCGAGCTGAAGGCTGAGCAGCTGGGCCATGGAGATGCGGCGAGCCATTTCAGCCAGCTTGATCTGTATGGCCTGATTGGCCGCCAGCGGGCGATTGAACAGAATCCTTGTTTTGGTGTATTCAATGGCTTCGGTCAAACAGGCCTGGGCGGCGCCGATTGGTCCCCAGGTGATGCCGTAGCGGGCCTGGGTCAGGCAGCCGAGCGGTCCTTTCAGACCTTTGACATTCGGCAGGCGCTGGCTGTCGGGAATACGGACGTTATCGAAGAACAGACCGGAGGTGACTGAGGCGCGAAGACTCATCTTGTGCTTGATTTCCTGCGCCACGAATCCCGGCGTGCCTTTTTCGACGATGAAGCCCTGGATGCCTTCATCGGTCATGGCCCAAACAATGGCAATATCGGCCAGGTTACCGTTAGTGATCCACATCTTGGCGCCGTTGATAACCCAATCACCACCCTCCTTCTTGGCGTGGGTTTTCATGTTGGCCGGATCGGAACCGCCGTGCGGCTCGGTCAAACCGAAGCAGCCGATGATTTCCGCACGGGCCATACCCGGCAGGTATTTACGGCGCTGCTCTTCCGAGCCGTAGGCGTAAATGGGGTACATGCACAGCGAGCTCTGCACCGAAACGAAACTGCGGATGCCCGAATCACCGCGCTCCAGCTCCTGGCAGATCAGCCCATAGCTGACGCCGTTCAGCCCTGCGCAACCGTACTCCTCCGGCAAGGAAGAACCCAGCAGACCCATCGCGGCGATTTCCGGCACCAGTTCTTTCGGGAAGCGGCCCTGATCGAAAGCATCCCCAATGATTGGAATGACTTTTTCGTCGGTGAAACGCGCCACGGCATCCTGGATCATGCATTCTTCTTCGGTGAGCATGGAACGGATGTCGAACAGGTCGGTCGGAGTAAGGGCCATGGGGGATTCCTCGTCAAATCAGTGCTTATTTTACCCCATATTCCTACCCTGAATTGTGCCAAAATAGCCTTATTCACCGCGTTTTCACGGAGCCCTGCATGTTAAAACCCCTGATTGCCCCGATCATTGCCTATTTCGCCAAACTGCGCTTTCCCGTGCTGTTCGGCATAACCGTTACGCTGTTCGTGGTCAATGTCCTTATTCCCGATTTCATACCATTCGCGGATGAACTAATTCTCGGCTTGACCGCTGCCCTGCTCGCCCGCTGGAAAAAGTGCAAAAATCCAGATCTGCCGGCGACATGAATCTGATTGACAGCCACTGCCATTTGGACGTGCCTGATTTCGCCGATGATCTGCCTGAGGTCATTGCCCGCGCCGTCCAGAACGGTGTGGCCCGCTTCATTGTTCCGGCAATTTCAGCATCGGGCTGGCCGCATCTTGCCAAGTTGTCAACCCGCCATCCCGGATTACATCCAGCCTACGGATTGCACCCGATGTTCCTGACCGACCATACCGATGCTGACCTGGACGCACTGTCTCAGTGGGTATCTCGGCCCGAGTGTGTAGCGGTGGGTGAATGCGGTCTGGATTTTTTCCTTTGCGATCTTGATCCGATTCGCCAGGAAAGCATTTTCATCGCGCACATTCGATTGGCTGTGGAAACCGGCAAGCCGCTCATCATCCACGCCCGCCAAGCCACGGAACGTGTTATTCAGTTGTTACGCCGCCATGGTCCGACGCATGGCGTGATTCACAGCTACTCTGGAAGCCTGGAGCAGGCGCGATTACTTATCGAGATGGGTTTCATGCTCGGCATTGGCGGACCCATCACCTACCCGCGCAGTCGACGTATCCGTGAAATCGCGAAGGAATGTCCGTTGTCGCATCTGCTTCTGGAAACCGATGCGCCCGACCAGCCCATGGCGGGCGAACAAGGTCGCCGCAACGAACCGGCGAAGCTAGTGCGGGTGGCTGAGACCCTGGCTGAAATCCGCGCGCTGCCGGTAATCGAAGTAGCGGCACAGACCCGCCTTAACGCCCAGCGCTTATTTGGACTTGCGGCCTAACAGCAATTCGATGGCCTTGGCCGCGGCAACAAAGGCAAAAGCTCCGGTCACATGCGTGGCGGCACCCAGACCATCGCCGCAATCAAGCTTGAAACCACCTTCGGGATCCGTCGCTGGACGGATGCCGCAGACCGAGCCATCGGCTTGCGGGTATTGCACATTCTCGAGCGAATATACAGCCGGAACGCTGAAATAGCGGTCTTTATTCTTTGGAAAATTGAATTCGGTTCGCAATTTACGGCGGATTAAGGCCAGCAGAGCATCCTGCTCGGTCCTGGCAAGATCACGGACCCGAATCTGGCTCGGATCGGTGCGGCCGCCAGCAGCGCCGATCACAATCAGTTTCTGTTTGCGCCGTCGGCACCAGGCAATCAGCTCGACTTTGACCCGGAAAGCATCGCAAGCATCGATGACCAGATCGAACGGCCCGGCCAGCATTCCGGCCATGTTACTCGGTGTGATGAAAGCGCTCACGGCATCGACCTGCACTGCCGGATTGATGGCCAGACAGCGTTCGGCCATGGCGTCGACCTTGGCGCGGCCGAAATTGCCGTCCAGGGCATGCAACTGGCGGTTGCTGTTCGACACACAGATGTCATCTGCGTCGAAAAGCGTCATCCGGCCGACACCGGACCGGGCCAGCGCCTCGACCAGCCAGGAGCCGACGCCGCCGATGCCAATAACCGCGACATGCGCCGCGCCGAGACGCTGCAGCGCGCCCTTTCCATACAGCCGTTCCACACCGGCGAAGCGTTCATTTTGGCTATTCATGCCGCTATTGTAATGCCTTCGGGCTATCCTTTAGTATGACAATGGTCCCGTTAGGAGAATCAACCATGAGTAAGCCCCTGCAATTCTCAATCGTGCTTGTGATCGGACTGATTATGGGTGCGGTCTGCACTAGCATCGCCATCGAAGCCCTGAGCAAGGGTACTGAATTCTCGCGCGGCGTCATGGCCGTCCAGGCCGCACACGCCATAGCTCTGAACAAACTGTCGAAAGACAACCGCTGCAGTGCGCCGGAAATCCAGAAGGAACTGCTGCCGATGCGGATCATTGCCACCGATATCGAGCCAGCATTCAAATCTCTGGCCGACCAGGACCAGCAATTCGTCCGCTACGCCGCTGATTTGCGACGGGTACTTGATCTGCAATTGGCTAAAGGCATCGACAACTGTGCCGATCTCGCGACCGGCATCAGCTCCATCAAGCAAAGCTGCGATAATTGCCACCGGGATTACAAGTAATGACCGAACAACTCCAACAAATTCTCTATATCGTTTCGGCTGCGCTGATCATCATTGGCTTGCTGGGTGTTTTTTTGCCGATACTGCCTGGCATTCCACTGGCTTACGCCGGCATGGTGCTAGCGGCCTGGGTGGGCGGATTCCATGAGATATCGGTCCTGGTGCTGATCCTGCTAGGTTTATTGACGGCGGCCTCGTTGGCCATCGATTTCTTGGCCAGCGCGCTCGGCGCCAAACGTGCAGGCGCCAGTAAGATGGCCATACTCGGCGCCGGTCTGGGCAGCCTGTTCGGCATGATTTTATTCAACCTGCCCGGACTCATTCTCGGGCCGTTTGTGGGCGTCATGGTGGTCGAAACCGCCCAAGGCAAAAGCATTCGTGAGGCCGGAAAAGTCGGATTTGCGACATGGCTCGGCATTGCGGTTGGCGTAGCGCTAAAAGTCGGACTGGCCTTCGCCATGCTGGGCATCTTTCTATTTGCGCTTTGGTACTGAATCAGCGAGCTTTCGGCGAGGTAGAAAAAAACTTTGCTGCCAACAGTGCGATCATGAAACCGGAAAACAGGTGGACCGGTACCAGCATCATCATTAGCGGGAAGCCGACTAAAAAAAAGATGAGATAGAACAAAGGAACTGCCATGACAGCAGCAGTAATGATGGAAACCAGAAGGTTGCGCCAATAAAATCCAAGCGTGAATACGGGAAGGTCAAACCGGCCGAACTCCTCAGACAGAGAGATGCATCGGCGCAGAAAGCGCCACTGCCAGGGAAATGAAGCCAGGGTGCTGAGCATAGCGCCGCTGATATAAAGCATGAACACGGTTTCGCGCGAAACATTGGCAAACGAAACCGGTTTCTCGGGCGGCAGATAGGCCAGCAACGCGGCCGCCACAAGGATCAAGGGCAGATTGACCAGCATGTAAAGCGGCGCGAAATCGCGCCAGCCTTGCCAGTTGGCCGGGTTCGCCTTCAGGCCCATTCCGTCAGTCCTTCGGATTCATACAGCGCCTTCCAGCTCGGGCGGGCTTTCATCAGCGTGGCCAGCTTGGCAAGCGCCGGATAGTCCAGTGCCGTTTTCGGCATGTTGCGCGACCAGCGCATGAGCATCACGAGCATGAAATCGGCCACGGACGCGCACTCGCCGAGCAGATACGGGCCGGTCTTGGCCAGATGCGCATCGAGATTGGCAAAGACGTCATGAATACGGGCCTCGGCAGTGGCTTTGCCGGCCTCGGCATGTGCTTCACCGGCGGCTTCGCTCGGATACCACCAGAGCCGGAATGACGGCTGAAGGGTATTGGCCAGGTAGAACATCCATTGCAGGAGTTCGCCGCGCTTAGCGTTTCCCGGAGGTGGAATCAGGCCTGATTCCGGCTTTGCCTCGGCCAGCAATACTGCCATGGCGGCGGCCTCGCACATCGGTTTACCCTCAATCAGCAAAGTCGGTACCACACCGCTCGGGTTCAGCGCGAGATACTCCGGCGTTTTGTGCTCGCGTGCAGCGATGTCGAGTTTGACCAGATCATGCGGCAGACCCAGATCGATCAACAACCAATGCACCACCAAGCTGGCGGCACCGGGGGCGTAATAAAGTGTGTACATGCTATTGTCCTGGTCAGGTGCCGTGGCGGGCACGGTAATCGGCAAGGAAGCGTTCGATGCGGTCGAGCGCCTCGGTCATTTCATCGGTACTGGGAAGAAACACCAGCCGCACGTGGTCGTGCTTGGGCCAGTTGAAACCGGTGCCCTGCACCAGCAGCACTTTTTCCTGCTCCAGCAGTTCGGTGATGAACTTCTGGTCATCGGCTATGGGATAGACCGCCGGGTCCAATTTCGGGAACAGATACAGCGCGCCTTTGGGCTTAACGCAGCTCACCCCGGGGATAGCGGTCAAACGCTGCCAGGCCAGATTGCGCTGACGCGTCAGCCTTCCATCCGCAGCCACTAGCTGATTGATACTTTGTGTTCCGCCAAGAGCGGTCTGGATGGCGTACTGCGCCGGCACGTTGGCACACAGCCGCATGGAGGTGACGATATTCAGCCCGTCGACGTAGTCCGTGGCGTGCTCACGCTCGCCGCTGAGAATCATCCAGCCGGCGCGGTAACCGCAGGCCCGGTAATTTTTGGAAAGCCCGCCGAAACTGATGCAGAATACATCCTCGGCCAGGGAAGCCATGGCAATGTGGGTTTCGTCGTCATACAGGGTCTTGTCGTAGATTTCATCAGCGAACACCAGCAGTTGGTTTTCCCGGGCGATCTGCAGGAGGGCCTCCAGCATCGGTTTAGGATATACGGCACCGGTTGGGTTGTTCGGGTTGATGACCACCAGAGCCTTGGTATTCGGGGTAATACGGCTGCGCAGATCGGCCAAATCCGGTTGCCAGCCGGCGTCTTCGTCGCAGAGGTAGTGAACCGGCTTTCCGCCGGAAAGCGATACCGCCGCCGTCCATAGGGGATAATCCGGTGCCGGTACCAGCACTTCATCGCCGTCATTCAGCAGGGCATTCATGGCGAGCAGGATCAGTTCGGAAACCCCGTTACCGATATAGATATCTTCCAAGCCGACAGTACGGATGCCTCTCTCCTGGGCATAGTTCATGACCGCTTTACGTGCGGAATAGACACCTTTGGAATCACTGTAACCGCCGGCCCGGTTCAGATTGCTGATGACATCGCGGACGATGTCATCCGGTGGATTGAAACCGAACACCGCCAGATTTCCGATATTGAGCTTGATGATTCTGTGACCCTCGTCTTCGAGCTGTTTGGCCCGTTCCAAGGCTGGCCCACGGATTTCGTAGCAAACATCATCGAGCTTTCGGGATTTCTTCAGTTTTTTCATGGTGAACTCGCCGTAAACACCCATCAATGATACCGCAAGGCATACACTATCATCACGGCTCCTGAGCTACATTAGTAGGAAATTTAAGGAGCAATGCATGTCGAAATTCGCACTCTTGGGCCTTCTCTTATGGAGCAGCAGTCTCATGGCCATCGAACAGCCCAAATACACCGTTTTGAAAGACTACGGTGACGACATCGAGATGCGCCAATACGACGGCTACATCATCGCCGAAACCGAAGTTGCCGCCGCTAATGCCGACCAGGCCGGTAACCTGGCTTTCAAGCGGCTCGGCGGTTATATCTTCGGCGGCAACCGCTCGAAACAGTCACTGGCTATGACTGCGCCGGTGAGCCAGGCCAAAAGCGAAAAAATCGAGATGACCGCACCGGTCAACCAGGTCCGTACGTCGGATGGGGTTTGGTTAGTCTCATTCGTGATGCCCAAAAGCTATACCCTGGAAACACTTCCGGTACCGAATGACCCTGAGGTCTATTTCAAAACGGTTCCCGCCCGCAAGGTAATGGCCATCCGGTTCTCGGGGCGCTGGACCGAAACCAGTTTTACCCAACATGAGTCGAAGCTTCTGGCCGCCGTGAAAAAAAATGGCCTGAAAAGTATAGGAAGTCCGTGGACGGCCCGTTACGACCCGCCCTTCATGCCAGGGTTCATGCGCCGCAATGAAGTCATGATCGAGTTGCGCTGATTATTCCAGAACGACGGGGATCTTGCCGATACGGGCCTGCCACAGTTTCGGACCGGTCTTATGCACCGATTCGCCGGTGCTGTCCACGGCAACGGTGACCGGCATGTCCTTCACGGTGAATTCGTAAATCGCCTCCATACCCAGATCCTCGAAACCCACCACTCTAGCGGCCTTGATCGCTTTGGATACCAAGTAAGCGGCGCCGCCGACCGCCATCAGATATACCGATTTGTGCTTCTTAATGGCCTCGATGGCCGCCGGGCCGCGTTCGGATTTGCCAATCATGCCGATCAGCCCGGTCTGCGCCAGTACCTGCTCGGTGAATTTATCCATTCGGGTGGCCGTGGTCGGGCCGGCCGGACCTACCACTTCATCGCGCACCGGATCGACCGGGCCGACGTAGTAGATCATCTTGCCGGTGAAATCGACCGGTAGTTTTTCGCCTCGGTTGAGCATCTCCACCATACGTTTGTGCGCGGCATCACGGCCGGTATACATCTTGCCGCTGAGCAGCAGGGTTTCACCGGGCTTCCAGGTCGCGGTTTCAACCGGGGTCAACGTATCGAGGTTAACCGGCCGTGATTGTTTGAAATCCAAAGCCAGCTTCGGCCAATCGACCAAGGAGGGCGGCGTCAAACTGACCGGGCCACTACCATCAAGGGTGAAGTGCGCATGGCGCGTGGCGGCACAATTGGGAATCAAGGCCACCGGAAGATTAGCGGCGTGCGTCGGGAAATCCTTGACTTTGACGTCCAGCACCGTGGTCAAGCCGCCCAGCCCCTGGGCCCCGATGCCAAGCGCATTGACTTTCTCGAACAGCTCCAGACGCAGTTCTTCGGCACGGCTGTTTGGGCCACGGGCCTTCAGGTCATTGATGTCGATCGGTTCCATCAGGGCCTCTTTGGCCAGCAGCATGGCTTTCTCGGCCGTTCCACCGATGCCGATACCGAGCATGCCCGGTGGGCACCAGCCGGCCCCCATGGTCGGGACCGTTTTGATGACCCAATCCACGATGGAGTCGGACGGATTGAGCATGGCGAATTTCGACTTGGCCTCCGAGCCACCGCCTTTGGCCGCAACGATGACATCGACTGTATCACCAGAAACCACTTTCATGTTGACCACGGCCGGCGTATTGTCTTTGGTATTGGCTCGTCTTCCTGCCGGATCGGCCAGCACTGAAGCCCTCAGCTTGTTGTCCGGATGGCTGTATGCGCGGCGCACACCTTCATTGACCATGTCCTCGACCGAAAGCACCGCGTCCCAGCGCACATCCATGCCGATTTCCAGAAAAACGGTGACAATTCCGGTGTCCTGGCAGAGCGGACGATGGCCCTCGGCACTCATCCGGGAGTTGATCAGGATCTGCGCCATCGCATCCTTGGCGGCCGGTGATTGTTCACGCTCATAAGCCGCGGCCAGATTGGTGATGTAATCGACCGGATGGTAATAGGAAATGTACTGCAGGGCATCGGCGATGCTTTCGATGAAATCGGATTGCTTGATGACGGCCATGACGGTTCTCCTCAGGCCATTATTATAAACCGCAGCGGCAGGAATGATGCCGGATTATTTCGCCGCAAGCGCCGCCTGCATATAGGCCCTGGCATCGTCTGCGAGATCCTCATGATCGAGTGCATATTGGATGGTGGCTTCAATCAGGCCAATGCGGGTGCCGCAGTCAAAACGGCGCCCCTCGAATTGGTAAGCCAGGACCCGGTCCAGCTTGAGAAGCTCGGCAATGGCATCAGTCAGCTGGATCTCGCCGCCAGCGCCGCTGCGTGTTTTTTCCAGAATCGGGAAGATCTCGCCGCTCAGCACATAGCGGCCGACCACGGCCAGATTGCTCGGTGCCACTTCCGGCTTCGGCTTCTCGACAATCTTCTCGATAGTACCGAAACGCCCGGTGAAATTCGGCGCAGCGACGATGCCGTAGCTGGATGTCAGTTCTAGCGGCACCTGCTGGACAGAGATGACGCTGGAATTTTGCTTGCCAGCCAGATCGACCATCTGTGCCAGAGCACCCTTACCCTTGTTCCAGATCAGATCATCGGGAAGCAAGACGGCGAAAGGCTCGTTGCCGATCACCGGCCTGGCGCAAAGCACGGCATGGCCAAGCCCTAGCGCTTCGGTCTGGGTCACGAACACACAACGGACGTGGCGCGGTAAAACGTCGCGGATCATCGCCAACAGCTCGGACTTTCCGGCCTTTTCCAACTTCTGCTCGAGTTCATAGGCTTTGTCGAAGTAATCGGCAACGGCATGTTTGTAACGGTTGGTGACGAACACCAGGGTGTCGATGCCAGCCTCAATGGCTTCGTCAACCGCATACTGGATCAGCGGCTTGTCGACCACGGGCAGCATTTCCTTGGGGACCGTCTTGGTCGCGGGCAGGAACCGGGTACCGAGGCCGGCCACCGGGAATACCGCTTTTTTTACTTGGAATGCCATCAATCGTCCTTGTTCATGATCCCAATAGGTTGAGCAGCGGCTTCACACTGCCCCAATGCTTGCAGCTCGGACACTGCCAATGGTGCGCCCGCGCCCCGAATCCACAATTGACGCAACGGTAGTTTGCGGAACGGACCAACAATTGGTCGGTGATCTGCTTGAGTGTTTTCAGGGTTTCGACCGGCTCATCGCCCGGATTGGCGACGGCTTTCTCGAGCAAGGCTGCTTCACCACGCACGGACGGCTGTTGCAAGAGTTGTTTGGCCAGGAATTCCTGTGCCGCCATGGCGCCTTCGTCACGCTCAATGAGATCGGTCAGTGCCAGCAAGGGCGTTACGCCGGCATACTGCTCGATAACTTCCTGTAGAAAACCGCGTGCTCGCATCAGCTCGTTTCGGCGTTCATAACATTCCATCAACTGGGGCAGCACTTCAGGGAGATAGTCGACATCATGCCGGGCCACGCGCTCAAAAGCACGGATGGCAGCGGCGTCGTTGTTTTCCAGAAGATCCAACCGGCCTTCAATCATGCCGGCACGGACACACTGGGAATCCGAGGAATAGGCAGCGGCGATGCGGTCACGCGCGGCGGCAAGATTCCCATCATGGACATGTTTCTCAGCCAACTCACAGTAGTAATGAGCGATGCTTTCGCCCATGACCTCACCGGTGATCTGCTCATATTTCAGGGCATAGGTGATCGCCTGCTGCCAATCCCGTTCAGACTGGTAAATTGAGATGAGCTGTTGCAGGGCCTTGGGGGCATGTACACCCATCTGCACCAGATCGTTGAACAAGGTTTCGGCACGATCCAGCAAGCCGGCGCGCATGTAATCCTCGCCCAGTTCCAGTACCGCTCGGGTTTTTTGTTCCTCGCTCAATCCAGTTCGAGCCACCAGATTCTGGTGCAAACGGATGGCGCGATCAACTTCGCCGCGACGCCGGAACAGGTGTCCGAGTGCAAACTGGGTTTCGACGGTTTCCTTGTCAACTTCAGCGATTTGCAGAAAGATCTCGAGGGCCTTGTCCTGCTGTTCGTTGAGTAGATAATTGAGGCCACGGAAATAGGTATTGGACAGACGTGAAATCTTGGCGCCGCCTTTGATTTCTCCGCCACGCCGGCCGAGCAGCCATCCGATGGCGATTGCCGCCGGAATGAGCAACAGCCAGGCAACATGGGTCATCATGCGGATTTACCGCTTTCTGGAATCGTTTTGGCGGATTTCGGCACTGCAGCCTTGTCGGTCAACAGACTGATACTGGCCAAAGCCCCGCCGATGACCGCGCCGGCGAGTACGCATAGCAGAAGCGCCAGGCCGAGATGGGCCTGATACCGCACGAAGAAGAGATCGATGGATATGGTCTGTTGGTTGAGTGCGCCAAGCGAAATGCCCGCTAGCACGAATAACAGGGCGATGATGGCTTTGAGCGCTCGCATATCCGTCTCCGTTTCGATTCCTACAGCTTAACCGATAAGACCTACGGAATTAAGTATGCGGCTGGATTTCAGTAACGTTGTTGACGCGGTCGCGAAGTTCCTTGCCGGGCTTGAAATGTGGCACGTGTTTGCCATTGAGTTCGACCGCCTCACCGGTCTTGGGGTTTCGGCCGGTGCGGGCCGGACGATAATGCAGCGAAAAGCTCCCGAAGCCGCGGATTTCGATGCGTTTACCCTCGGATAGCGAGGAACTCATCATTTCCAGAACGGTCTTGACCGCAAGGTCGACATCGTCCGCTTTGAGATGCGGTTGCTGCTTTGACAGGAATTCAATGAGCTCGGACTTGGTCATGTTTGGATACCCGATAAATTCCGGTCCGGCGGCATGCCGGACCGGATGTGCTTAATTACTCGCCTTTACCCATCTGTTCGCGCAGCAGCGCGCCCAGTTTGGTAGTACCGCTGGAAGCATCGGCCTTGTTCACCTCGGCCAGACTTTCCTGGATTTCGGCTTCGTCTTTGGCGCGGATCGACAGCTGCATCACGCGGCCTTTGCGGTCGTTGCCGATGTATTTGGCTTCGATCACATCGCCCACTTTCAGATGCTGGCTGGCATCTTCGATACGCTCTTTGGCGATGTCGTTGGCTTTGACGTAGCCTTCCAGGCCGCCTTCGAGTTCGATCACGGCACCTTTGGCATCGACTTCCTTGACAGTGCCCTTGACGATGGCGCCTTTCTGGGTGTTCGCGGTGAACTGGCCCATCGGATCCTGTTCCAGCTGTTTAACGCCCAGGGAGATACGCTCACGCTCCGGGTCAACCGCCAGAACGACGGCCTCCAGGGTGTCGCCCTTCTTGAGTTCACGTACGGCCTCTTCGCCGGTCGAGCTCCAGGAAATGTCAGACAGATGGATCAGACCGTCGATACCGCCATCCAGACCGATGAACACACCGAAATCGGTAATCGATTTGATCTGGCCGGAAACCTTGTCGCCTTTCTTGAAGATGGCGGCGAAAGCTTCCCACGGATTCGACACGCACTGCTTGATGCCAAGCGAAATGCGTCGGCGCTCGGCATCGACATCGAGCACCATGACTTCGACATCATCGCCCAGCTGGACGACTTTGCTCGGGTTGACATTCTTGTTGGTCCAATCCATCTCGGACACGTGCACAAGACCTTCCACGCCCGGTTCAATTTCGACGAACGCGCCGTAATCGGTGACATTGGAAACCTTGCCGAATGCGCGGGTATTGGCCGGATAGCGGCGCGCGATGTTTTCCCATGGATCTTCGCCCAGCTGCTTGAGACCCAGCGAAACACGGTTGCGCTCACGATCGTATTTCAGCACGCGGACCTGCAGTTCGTCGCCGACATTGACCACTTCGGAAGGATGACGGACGCGTTTCCAGGCCATGTCGGTGATATGCAACAGGCCGTCGACGCCGCCAAGATCGACGAATGCGCCGTAATCGGTGAGGTTCTTGACTACGCCAGTGACGATGGTGCCCTCGGTGAGGCGTTCCAGCATCTGCTCGCGTTCGGCGCTGTTTTCGGTTTCAACCACGGCACGGCGCGAAACAACGACGTTATTGCGCTTGCGGTCGAGCTTGATGATTTTGAATTCCAGTTCCTTGCCTTCCAGGTAGCCCGGATCGCGCACGGGGCGCACATCCACCAGAGAGCCCGGCAGGAAGGCGCGCACTTCGCGGATATCGACCGTAAAGCCGCCCTTGACCTTACCGCTGATGCGGCCGGTGACGATTTCACCAGCGTCCATCACGGTTTCCAATTCGTCCCAGACCAGCGCTTTTTTCGCCTTGTCACGGGAAAGGATGGTTTCGCCGAAACCGTTCTCGACGGCTTCCAGCGCGACCTTGACGATGTCGCCCACGGCAACTTCGATTTCGCCCTGCTCGTTGCGGAACTGATTGATGTCGATGACACCTTCCGACTTCAGGCCGACGTTGACGACGACGACGTCGGCACGGATCTCTTCCACGGTGCCGGTGACGATGGCGCCGGATTTCAGATTATTAAGGGATGTTTGGCTTTGCTCAAACAGTTCTGCAAATGATTCGGTCATGATTAACTCTCGAGTTGATGAACAGGTTGCCGGAAAAGACAACCCACCTGTTGTGTGCGGATGCACGTTGAAAATCCCTGCCGAGACAGAGGCCAATCCTATTGCGGCATCGGGAAACCCGCCTACGAGCGGTAATGTGACGGCAGAACGCAAAGGATCTGATCGATGACCGAAGCAATGGGCATGGAGGTCGAGTCGATGATAATGGCATCATCGGCCGGCTTCAGCGGCGCCACCGCTCGGTTCGCATCACGTTCATCACGGGCCACGATTTCGTGCAATAGGTCGCCAAGTTTAACAGAAACTCCTTTTTCCATCAACTGCTTATACCGCCTCTGGGCACGCTCCATAGGGCTGGCGGTCAAAAAGAACTTGTACGGGGCATCGGGAAAGATGACCGTACCCATATCGCGGCCATCAGCAACCAGGCCCGGCGGAACCCGAAAGCTTCGCTGCAGCAGGACCAAGGCTGCGCGGACCTCGGGTTGGGCCGCCAGCGCCGAGGCCATGGACCCGGCCAATTCCGAACGGATATCGTCCGTTGCTTCTTTGCCATTGACAATAATTTTAGGCTCTTCAGTAGTTTGAGTAACAAACTTAATGTCTGTTCGAACTGCGCAAGCCGCCAATTGTTCTGGCTCATCCAGGCCGATGCCTTCCCAAGCTGCGGCGATACCGACCGCCCGGTAGAGGGCACCCGAATCCAAATAGGCCCACCCCAGGGACTGCGCCACCAAGCGGCTGACTGTGCCCTTACCGGCTCCGGCCGGGCCGTCGATGGTCACCACGGGGACTGAATTGTGCGGCATGGACTCTCCGGAAGGCTGGACGATAAAGCCGTCATTCAAGAATCATACCCGCTGAACGCGCCAAATCGACGAATCCGGGGAAGGAAGTAGCCACATTCTCGCAATCATGGATCAGAGTTTGACCGGATGCGCATTGTGCCGCGACCGCAAAACTCATGGCAATCCGGTGGTCGTGGCGGCTCTGAATATCGGCACCATGAAGGCGCCCGCCTGTGATGGTCACAGTGTCCGCTGTTTCTGTGACCGAAGCACCCATGGCGCGCAGGCCAGCCACCATGCTGGCAATACGGTCAGACTCCTTGATCCGCAACTCGGCCAAGCCGGAGGCGTGGCTGGTGCCTTCGGACAAGGCGGCGGCGACGAAGAATATCGGGCACTCGTCGATCATGTCCGGAACCAGACTTTCGGGCAAATCAATCGCTTTCAGTGCCGAATGTAGGACACGAAGATCGGCTACCGGCTCACCGCCCTGCTCGCTTTCATTAAATATCTCGATCCGCCCACCCATCAAGCGCAGGGCCTTCAGTATGCCGGTTCGTCGCGGATTGATGCCTATATTTTCCAGGGTGATATCGGAACCTGGAACCAGAAGCGCCGCGGTGATGAGGAAAGCCGCAGAGGAAATGTCACCGGGTATCCGGATTTCACCACCCTGCAGGCGACCCCCGCCACGGATGCGGATGCGACCTGGACTGTAGCTTATCGGCCAACCCAGAGCTTGCAACATCGCCTCGGTGTAATCGCGGGTCGGCCGGGGCTCGGTGATGACTGACTCCCCCTCGGCATACATGGCGGCGAGCAGGAGTGCGGATTTGACCTGGGCACTGGCGACGCTGGTATCGATTTCAACCGGCTGCAGACGCTGGCCGCCATGGACATGTAGCGGCGCAAAATTGCCATCACGCGCGGAAATCCGAGCACCCATCACGTCCAGTTTATTGATGACACGCGCCATCGGACGTTGCGAAAGTGAGGCATCGCCAACCAGCACACTGTCGAACGCCTGTGCACAAAGCAATCCAGTCAAAAGGCGCATGCTGGTGCCGGCGTTGCCGCAATCCAAGGATTGGGCACTGCCTTGCAGACCGTGCAAGCCGACCCCATGAATGACACGAGATTCAGCACCCGGCGTTTCGATATGCACGCCCAACTGGCTGAATATTCGCGTCGTGGCACGGGTATCCTCACCCTCCAGAAAACCGCTGACATGCGTCTGGCCCTCGGCCAATGCCCCGAAAATGATGGCGCGGTGCGAGATGGACTTGTCACCCGGCACACGCAACAGTCCATGCAGACCAGATGAACGCGCTGCCTTCCAGGCCAAACTCATGGCTGAATGACCTTCAGATTGGCGTGCATGCCTTGGTTTTCAGGATGCGTCTCACCAGTTATCCTCAGGCACTCTCCCAGCCCATGGCCGGGCATTGGCCATGCGATCACGCCGCGTTCGAACAAGGCCTGTTCGATGGCGATTGTCTCCGGCCTGAAATGCACCAATAAAACAGTCTGTGGCGGTAAAACCTGGGATCCGATGGATCGAAATGCCTCAGCCAGCCAAGTGCTCACGGGGGTGCTGCACCCCCCCCGCTCGGAGACATATCCACCGAATTCAGCCATGGCGCACCGCGAAATCACGCATAAAATCAGCCAAAGCTTGGACTCCGGACAAGGGCATGGCATTGTAGATAGAGGCACGCATGCCACCGAGCGCTCGATGGCCTTTTAGGCCCATCAAACCGGTCGCTTCCGATTCGGCAAGGAAAGCCTTGTCGAGCGCCTCGTCCTTGAGCATGAAAGGCACATTCATGGTCGATCGCGCGGCCACAGCAACCTCATTGCGGTAGAAGCCGCCGGATCCATCGATGGTCCGGTACAGCAATCCGGCCTTGTCGGCATTGCGGCGGGCGAAAACCTCTGTGCCGCCTTCGGCAATCATCCACTTGAGCACCAAGCCGACCACATACCAAGGAAATGTCGGCGGCGTATTGAACATGGAATCATTCTTAGCCTGGTTCTGCCATTCGAAAATCGGGGGCAGATTGCGCTCATGGCGGCCAAGCAGTTCCTTCCGGATGACGGCGATGGTGATGCCGGCCGGGCCGATATTCTTCTGGGCGCCGGCATAAATCATGCCGAAACGGTTGACATCAACCGGGCGGGCCAGAAAGTTGGAGGAAAAATCCGCGACCAGCGGAACATCGCCGGCTTCCGGAATATTCGCGAATTCCACGCCATGAATGGTTTCGTTCGAGGTGTAATGGAGATACGCGGCATTGCCGGCGCGTTGCCAGGTGGAGAGCTCGGGAATGTTCCTGTAGGCATTGGCTTTATCGCTGGCAACCACATGCGTGCGCAAGGATGCCTTGGCGTTTTCAAGTGCTTTTTCACCCCAATGACCAGTCAGCAGATATTCGCCGGCCTGGTCAGCACGCGCCAGATTCATCGGCAAAAGCGCAGATACCGTGGTAGCGCCGCCTTGCAGGAACAAAACAACATAATCGTCATTGACGCCGAGCAGATTGCGAAGATCGGCCTCGGTTTGGGCGGCGCAATCAATGAAAGCCTTTCCACGATGACTGACTTCCATCACCGAGGCGCGCTCACCCTGCCATTCCAAGAGCTCCTCCTGGACCTGAAGCAGAACGGATTCCGGCAAAGTGGCCGGACCGGCACTGAAATTGAACGCACGTGACATAAAAAACTCCTTGAAATATGCGTTCTAGCCTAGCATGCAGGGATTAATCAGCAAAACCTATTGTGATTATCTTCTCGTGATTAGCGGGAATAACTGAGGAGAACGATGAAAAAGCCAGAGATGGCAATGGCCACGGCCAACAGGATCCATTGTGCCCTGCTGAATATGCCACTTGCCGGATCAGTCGGAGCTGCGGCATTGGCACTGGCGGGGTGAATCGGCTCGGCTATTTCCGGCTCTACCATTGGTGCGGTCTCAGCACTGGGCGCTTCGAACCGGAAGCGGTGCTGCTCGATGCTGATTTGCGATCCCGGATGTAGAACAGCCTCCTCGCATACCCATCCATCAACGCGCATCTCTAAGACAGGACTCAGATTCTTCACCAGAATGGCATTCCCCTGGCGCTGCAGCAGGATTTGACGCTCTGCCAGGGCGGTATCGTCAATACGGACTTCGGACAGATCCGAGCGCCCGATGCACAGACTGTTGACCAAAACATGGGCGCGCCCGGTATCGGCACCGGTTAGCGCACGCAGCAGTACCCGCCCGGAGAAATTGATCGGCTGGGCAGTGGGCCGGCGGGCGGCGTCCGGCTTGCGTGCAGAGCTGAGCCGCAAGGCGCAGCTTCCCAAATGCAGCTCGTCTCCCGGAGTCAACAGAGCCGCACGCACAATGCGACGGCCATTGACGTGCACGACCGCAGCAGTCTCATCGGCTGCAGGCTCAAGCCACAACAGGCCGGCGGCGCCGGGGGTGAGTCGGGCATGTAGCGGCGCCAAACCGTGGCGAGCCAGGCAGATCTCGGAACCGGGGTCGGATCCGATGCGAAGCGGTGACTCACCGATGGCGGCGGCGGCTTGTCCGGGGATATGAAGTAGCCAATGCATAGAAACGCCTTTTTTGAAAATTTACCATATCTGGCCTGACAAACCGAGAATTTCATTGTATTTTCTAAGCTCCGCCAGTCAACGGATGCGCCATGGCCGCGATCAATATTAAACGTACGCACGCTCTGGAAATCGCCAATGCCAAGAAAAAGGTCCAGAAAGTCGCCGATCACATCGTTGAAAAATTTGATGTTGAGTGTGAGTGGGACGACAATATGTTAAATTTCAGCCGCTCTGGCGTTGATGGTCATATCAAAGTGAATCCGAAATCCATTCATGTCTTTGCTGATCTCGGCTTTTTTCTGTCGGCTCTAAAAGGCCCTATCGAAACCGAAATCGAACGCTACCTGGATCAAGAGTTCAGCTAAATGGGGGAATGAACGGATTTGCATTGCCAGCCGCAAGACGATCTGCGATGCAGGTTTCCTGCCGATGGATTTCATCCAGGAATTCATCAGCCCCGCCGAGATGGTTGAATGCACCAAAACCCCGCTCGAGGAAACTCTGCAGATGCTGCAGACCAAGCATGCGTGCCGGAACTCGCGAGGCCGATAACAGTTTGGCAATGCCGTGCTTCTGTACGACGGCGTCCAGGCGTACACCGACATCCATGACCAGATCGATCTGGCGCCGGCGCAAACGGCGCAGACCGACGCTGCAGTAAACCCTTTGGTAAAGCTCGGCGTCCAGAGATGCGGGCTTTCTGCCTGTTTTATCAAGCTCTCTGGCCATGCGCATATCGATGGCGTGGCTGAGAACCGACAGTTCAATGGCATCCACGGCCGCCGTCAATAGGCTTTCGGGAAGCAGCCGTGACATTTTCGGCAGTATTTTTGCTGCCTCCTCGTCACGTTTCATAAAATCAGCATCGCCGTAAAGATCGGAGAGGAAGAAAGCCGCCGCCGCTTGTTTACGCGGATCATCCATGAAGTGGTCGAAACTGGCCGCCAAGCGCTGGGCCTGCCATGCACGCAATGCCGGCAGCCACTTCGCGAGTACAACATCCTGTTTTTCCAATAGATGCGCCTGTTTCTGCCATCGCAGGCGCCGCGCAAGACGGCTTTGCAGATCATTGACTGCCATAGGCGGTAAGCCCTCGGTGATTGGACTCGAGCTATTTTAGCCTTACAATGAAATCCACCGTCAAATCACGGCCATTTCATGCTCGTATTACAAGCCGCCAGCCAAATCGCAAAACATCAAGGAAAAATCGGACTTGCCATCGCCGGCGGCGGCCCTATCGGCGGAATGTATGAACTCGGCGCCCTGCGAGCCCTGGAGGTAGCCATCGATGGCCTGGACCTCAACAGACTCGATGTCTACGTCGGCGTCAGCTCCGGCGCCTTTCTGGCAGCCGGCCTGGTGAATCGCCTCAGCACCGCGGAAATCTGCCAAATCTTCATCACCAACGATCACCCGGAAATCCAATTTTCCCCGCGTATGTTCCTCAAGCCGGCATTCATGGAATTCGGCAAACGCATTTCGGCATTGCCAGGTCTTGCCGTCGATTGGTGGAAGACCCTGGTAACCGATCCGAGCGGCACGCAACTCGGCGAGCTGACCTCGCGCTTCACCGGAGCCGTACCGACCGGCCTTTTTGATAATGCCCCGATTGAGAAATTCCTTAAAAATATTTTCACCGGCCCCGGACGCAGCAATGACTTCCGCAAACTGGAACGGCCATTGTACGTAGTCGCCGTCGATCTCGACCAAGGCAAGGCCGTACGATTCGGCAGCAGGGAGTGGAACTCCGTACCGATTTCGCAGGCCGTACAGGCCAGTGCAGCCCTGCCCGGCCTGTATCCACCGGTCGACATCAAAGGGCATCATTTTGTGGATGGCGCACTCCGGCGAACCATGCACGCATCGGTCGTGCTCGATCATGGCATTGATCTGATGATCGGCATCAACCCGTTTGTACCCTTCAATGCCAAGAACCGTCGCAAAGGAAGCGAACCCACGGTCAAGCTCGCCGATGGCGGCCTACCAATGGTACTTTCACAGACGTTCCGTACTCTGTTGCAATCCCGCATGCAGGTCGGTCTCGAGAAATACGCCCGTCAGTATCCGGAAACCGACCAACTGGTCCTTGAACCGAATGAAGATGATGCTGAGATGTTCTTTACCAATGTTTTCAGTTATTCCTCGCGGCATCGTGTGTGCGAACATGCGTTCCAAAGCACCCTGCGCGATCTAAAATCATGCGCCACGCAATTAGCGCCGCTTCTGGCCAAGCACGGCCTGACTCTGAATATGTCGGCACTGGATAATCCAGACATCACCCTGCTCGACGGCATTACCCCGATGTACCGCCGGACGGCGGCAACCGCACAACTCTGGCAAAACCTCGACGATATCGAATACGGACTGCGGCAACGCAAGACCCGCTGAAGTCATCACCGGAAACCCTTGATTCTGGTGTATTTGCTCTAGACAAGCGCCCCACAATAGCCACCGAGTCGGAACAGCGGCTTGTCACCCCCATTCCCAAATACTGAGGTTACCCCATGGCCAAGCTCAAAAAAGCCGCCCGCACCAAAACCGCTAGCCGCAAGCCGGCCGGCATAAGTGCCGAAGCCACTTCGCACAACCTGATCAGTACGGCACAGCAGATCTGGGCTGCCGGCATCGGGGCTTTGGCCCGCGCCCAAGGCGAAGGTACCGATATGTTCGATGCACTGGTCAAAAAAGGTATGAGCCTTGAAGCACAGACCCGTAAACTGGCCAATGGCAGGGTTGATGTCGTGCGAGCCAGCGTTGAAGACCGCGTCGAAAACGTCCGCGAAAAAGCCACCGATACCTGGGACCGCATGGAAAAAGTCTTTGAAGACCGCGTCCATCGGGCTCTGACTCGTCTGGGCGTCCCTACCCGCGAAGATCTGGCTGGACTGAACAAACGCGTTGAAACTCTGACCGCCGAACTGCGCAAGCAGAACGGTAAAGTGCCGGTTGTCAAAAAAGCTGCCGCTCCTGTAAACAAAGCCGCTAAGAAACCCATGAAGAAAGCTGCTGCCGTCAAGAAGACCGGAAAATCTGTGCTGCCGAAAGTACCGAGGCCGCGCACACCGAAAGCCTAAGTCTCAGATATGGCAGATACTGCGGCCTGTCCTTCCGGTACAAGCTCCAGATTGATATGAAACAAAAAAGCACCGCTTGCGGTGCTTTTTTATTCCAGTAAATGTCGACCGTTACCAGTGAACGCCGCGCATCAACGATGCGAACGCAATCTGCTCGTTGGTAGGGTTAGCGGCATCGCCACGGCCGGCCATGCCTTTGGCCGCAGCCGAGTCCGGGAACAGTTCGAAAGCGGTACTCATCACCACTTCATAGGCTTTCGGGAATACCGCATGCACCACGCCGGCGAATACACCGAGCCGTGTAGCGACGCGGCTTGGCTTGTCGATGATGGCCTTCACGATAAGATCGGCGGCCTCCTCGGGACTAAGCGTGGGAACCGAATCATACATCTTGGTCGGCGCGATCATCGGTGTTTTCACCAGCGGCATATTGATCGTGGTGAAGCTGATGCCCTTTCCGGACAGCTCACCCTGTGCGCAGTGACTAAATGCATCCAGAGCAGCTTTCGAAGCCACGTAGGCCGAGAATCGCGGCGAACTGGCCAGAACACCGATGGATGAGATATTGATGATATGGCCGCGGCGTTTGGCAATCATGCCCGGCAGCGACTGCATGATCAGACGCAGTGAGCCGAAATAATTCAACTGCATGGTACGCTCAAAATCGTGGAAGCGGTCGAAACTGAGCTCAATAGAGCGGCGGATGGACCGGCCAGCGTTGTTGATCAGGATATCCACGCCGCCATGCTGCTTGGACACCTGTTCAATCAGACTGTCGCAGGAATCC
>NZ_JBIKSE010000074.1:0-3349 GCF_044348765.1 Arenimonas sp. | reverse complement strand
ACTCGCCGGGCGTATTGACCAGGGGGGTATGGGTCTTGCGAAGCAGTTCCGGTGAAAGCACATCGGGGTAATGGCCGAGCTGTGCATTCAGCCATATGGCCATATCGCCGATGCTGGCATTGATCCCAGCGGCCGGGGGTACGTGATAGTAATTTTCGTTTGGGGTACCGGAAACCCAAGCTTTGCCGCTGTAGTTGTGCGGACGCGCCCAATTGCCGGAGGCCATCAGGGAATCCCGGCCATAGGTAGCAGTTTCCATGCCCAGTGGAATGAATATCTTTTCTTCGACCTGGTGGGTGTAGAAGTCACCGGTGACGGCAAAAACCATGTCACCGATCAGGCTGTAGGCGATGTTCTGATAGCCATAGCATTCGCCGGGAGTACAGACCAACGGGGCATCGGAAAGCCGCTCGGCCAGCAGAGGGTAGGGTATTCTGTTTTCCAAATCGCGGTCGTAGGTGTTTTTAGCCAATCCGACCTGATGGCTGAGGATGTCGCTGACGGTCAATTTCTGGGAAGCACTGTAATCGCGGAGTTTGAATGCCGGCAGTTGTTTGGAGATCGGGGTGTCCCAACCGAGTGCCTGTTCTTCCACCAGAATGCCGGTCAGAGTTGCGGCAAATCCTTTCGAAAGCGAGGCCAGCCGGAAAATCGTATCGCTTCGGATCGGCTGGCCGGTCCGGACATCGGCGACACCGTAACCACGCGCGGACAGAACACGGCCGTCCTGAACCAGTGCCATGGCCATGCCCGGTATTTTCTTCTTTTGCATAAAGCTTTCGGCCAGGCGCTCCATTTCACGGGCATCGCCCTGCAGGTTGCGGACGCGGTCTGGATTGGCGCGCAGCACGGGCGCGGCTTGGCCGGTGTTACCGGTCGGTACCGGTTTGGGATTCTGGTTGACGGCCGGGGATAATCCGGTAGTTGCCAACAGGACAGTCACAGTGGCGAGGATTTTCGGGAATCGGCTGGACTTCGGCATCTTCGCGGGTCGTGGGCTGGATGAACCTAGTTTATCCTGAGCCGGCAGGGGACTCAATGAACGGCGAATAAAAGACGCCCGCAAGGTACAATAGGCGCATGCCCAACACCACAAGTCTCGCCGAACAGCTGCTGATCGCCATGCCCGGCATGGAGGATGGTTATTTTGCGCGCTCGGTGTCCTTGATTTGCCAGCATGATACCCAGGGTGCGATGGGTCTGGTTTTGAATCAGGATTCCGAGTTTACGCTGGGATCATTGTTCGATCAGCTCGGCATGCCTTGCCAGAATCCACGCCTACGCGCCGTCAATGTGCTCTCCGGCGGTCCGGTCAGTCCGGAGCGCGGATTTATCCTGCACAGTGATGGCCGAAGCTGGGATTCCAGCCTGCATTTGAGCAATGGATTGACTGTGTCCACCTCCCGCGACATTCTGACCGCGTTGGCGGCAGGCGAGGGTCCGGACCGATTTCTGGTGATGCTGGGCTATTCCGGGTGGTCGGCCGGGCAACTTGAAGACGAGCTGTCTGAAAATGCCTGGCTGAATGCGCCGGCTTCCGAAAATATCATTTTCGATGCCCCGATCACGGAGCGTTGGCAAGCAGCAGCGCAGCAAATCGGGGTCAATCTATCCCTGATGTCTAGTCATGCGGGACGTGCCTGATGGACGGGCAGCAGAACGGAATACTGACCCTGCTGGCCTTCGATGTCGGTGCCCGTCGCACCGGCGTGGCCGTAGGCAATAGCTTGTCGGGAAGCGCACGAGCACTCGGCATTCTGGAGGTGTTCGATGGCGGCCCTGATTGGCCGGTGCTGGATGCCTGGATGCGCGAATGGATGCCGAATGGGCTCGTGATCGGTAATCCGCTGACGCAGGACGGCGAAAATCAGCCGGCCCGCGATAAGGCGCTGCAGTTCGCACGTAGCCTGCAAAAACGCTACGGTAAACCGATCAGCCTGATGGATGAACGCAACACCTCGATTGAGGCGGCTCAGCGTTTTGCCGAAAGCCGTGCCCGTGGTGAAAGCAAGCGTCACCACGCCGACCAGCTCGATGCCTGGGCGGCGGTCATCATTCTGGAGCGTTGGTTCCAGCAACCCCATAACCGAACTGATCTGGACGCTATCGCATGAACCTGCCGCATCTGCTTTCCATAGCCGACCTTGAGTCCGGACAGCTCCAGGCCTTGTTGGACCGGGCGCAGACACTGCGCCCTCAGGCCCTTGGCGGATCGGGCCTTCGCGCCACGCTGCAGGGCAAGACCGTCTGTCCGTTGTTTTTCGAGGCCTCGACCCGGACCCGCAGCTCGTTCATGTTGGCCGCCGCCCGCCTTGGTGCCGATGTGCTGCCCTTCGATGTCGCCAATTCCAGCGGCATTAAGGGTGAAACCGCCATCGATACCATGCGCACGCTGGAGGCCATGGGCGTCGATTGCTTCGTCGTGCGTACCGCCATCGATGGTGAGTTGCATGCCTTGGTGGCGGCGGCCAGGTCGGAGACCCGTTTCATCAATGCCGGGGATGGCCGTAGCAACCACCCGACCCAGGGCCTGCTCGACATGCTGACCATCCGTCAGCACAAGGGCACGGATTTTTCACGCCTGAAAGTGGTGATAGCCGGTGACATCCTGCATTCGCGGGTTGCACGCTCAGGCCTGCAGGCCTTGAAAATGCTGGGTTGTGGCGAAATCCGCGTGTGCGGGCCCGATAGCCTGATGCCAACCGATGGCACACTGGACGGGTGCCATCGGCTGTCCCGCTTTGATGATGCCGTGGCCGGTGCCGATGTGCTGATGATGTTGCGCCTGCAACGCGAGCGCATGGAACAAGGTTTGGTCGATTCGTCCGAACGCTATTTCACCGACTATGGTCTGGATCCACGACGACTGGCGCTTGCCGCACCCGATGCCATGGTCATGCATCCCGGACCGATGAACCGTGGCGTGGAGATCGCCGATGCGGTTGCCGATGGCAATCAATCGGTCATTTTCGAGCAGGTCAGCAACGGCGTGGCCGTACGCATGGCGGTATTGCAGGCGGTCTTCGCCGCATGATTGCATTCCGTAATTTCGCGCTCCGGCGCGGCGAGCGTCTATTGCTTTCCAATATCGACCTGACCCTGCATGCCGGCACCCGTGTCGGCGTGGTCGGCCGTAACGGCTGTGGCAAGACCAGCCTGTTCGCGGCGGTACTCGGCGAGGTGGACGCTGACAAAGGCGATATCGACCTGCCGACCCGGTTACGTATTGCCAGCGTTGCCCAGGAAACCCCCTCCCTGCCGGACTCGGCGCTGGATTTCGTGCTCAGCGGCGACCAGGACGTGTTCGATGTCATCCGTGCCGAAGCTGCCGCCATGGATGCCGAAGATT
>NZ_JBIKSE010000073.1:0-3387 GCF_044348765.1 Arenimonas sp. | reverse complement strand
TAGGATTTGAGCCATGGCTTTCCCCCTGAAATCCCCGTCCCGTGCCGATCTGGCCGGACAGTGCGTGAAATGCGGCCTGTGCCTGCCGCACTGCCCGACGTACGCCTTGGCCGGCATGGAGGCGGAGTCGCCCCGCGGCCGCATCGCGCTGATGGCCGATTTGGCTGAAAATCCCGGTCAAACCGGCGATTTCAAGCACTTGGATGCCTGTCTGGGCTGCCGGCGCTGCGAGACCGCCTGTCCTGCCGATGTGTCCTATGAGCAGCTTCTGGTCGAAACGCGCGCGGTACATCCGCCAGACCTGCCATGGCCTGGAAAGGCCGCACTGTGGCTGATGGCGCATAAATCGGTGCTGAACGGGGTACTTGGATTCTATCGGGTGGTTTTTCCGATACTCCCGGCGCGCTGGCGACCTCTGCCCCGTCCGGAAGCAGCAACGGCCGAACCGGCACCTTCACGAAGCCGGAATGCGATCTTTACCGGATGCGCAGCCGATACCTACGAACATCATGCTCGCAGGGCATTGCAACAGGTTTTGCGGGCTTTGGGCGATGACGCGGTCATCCCGTCCACCCAGGTCTGTTGCGGTCAGGCCGCGCGTCATGCGGGTCAGGCCGCACGGGCAGCAACACTAGCCGCCGTCAATCAGTCCGCATTCTCCGGATTCGATAGGATTCTGGTGCTGGCCAGTGGCTGCCGGAGCGCCCTGCAGGATACTGCCGGTGCTGCGGTTGAAGATGCCATGGTCTATCTAGCCGAACGCGCGGAGCAACTGCACTTCCGCTCGGCGCAAGGCCGGCATGTAGCCCTGCATGTTCCGTGCACGGCCGCCTTCCATGGCTCGGACCAAGCAACGCAGCTCCTGCTGGCCCGGATTCCGGATCTGCAGCTGAGTGTTTTGCCGAATAGCGGCTGCTGTGGCGGCGCCGGCCTCCATCAACTCGGCGACCCGAGTCGTGCCGCCACCCTGCGCGCGCCGGTTCTGGCCGCTGTTCCGGAGGCCGCTGAGGTGTTACTGTCGGCCAATATCGGTTGTCGCCTGCATCTGTCCGGCGATCGACCGATTCTGCACCCGATTGAATTCATGGCACACTATCTGGAATGACTTTCCAACGCCGCACATCGCCGCTCGACCGCATTCTGGGTGAATTACAGCACGCCCTCAACACCAGCACTGGCGTGGTCACCCGTGCGTCCGATGGCCTGGCGGCGCGTGCCAACCCGGCCGCCGACACCCAAGACCTGGAGATGTCTCCGGCGCAGATCCGGCACAGCGCCGGACTGATGCGCATCAACCACACCGGTGAAGTCTGCGCCCAGGCCCTGTATCTGGGTCAGGCACGGGTGGCCGAAAGTTCGGAGACGCGCGCGCAGCTGCTGCATGCCGCCGATGAAGAGGCTGATCATCTGGCCTGGTGCGATACCCGTCTGAAAGAGCTCGGCAGCCGCCCCAGCCTGCTCAATCCGATCTGGTATCTGGGCAGCTATGCCATCGGACTCGGAGCTGGCCTGAAAGGCGACGGCTGGAATCTGGGCTTCGTCTCAGAAACCGAACGTCAGGTGGAAGCGCATCTAGCCGAACACCTCGATGCACTGCCGCCGGAAGACCGGCGCAGCCGGGCCATTCTAGCAGTGATGAAGGACGACGAAATCCGTCATGCCGAGCATGCAGAAAACCATGGCGCCCGCCAACTGCCTCCACCCATCCCGGCATTGATGGCGCTGTCTTCGCGCTTCATGAAGGCCATCGCCTACCGGCTCTAAACGAAAACCCCCGCAATCGCGGGGGTTTTACATGAAGCCTTGCGCTATCTCAGTCTGCCAGATTGCGGCCGTGATAGAGCTCTTCGATTTCACGTCGAACCTGCAGCTCGATGCGTTGCCGATCCTTGAAGCTCAGGCTCTTGGCCTTGCCTTCGAACAGGTAGGTATCGAGGTCAAACTCCTTAACATGCATTTTGGTATGAAACAAGTTTTCCTGATACACATTGACGTCCATCATCTCGTAATGCGCCTTGATGTCCTTGGCCAGGAAGTCCTGGATGGAATTGACTTTGTGATCGATGTAATGTTTCTTGCCCTTGATGTCGCGAGTGAAGCCGCGCACACGGTAATCGGTGACCACGATGTCGGAATCGAAACTCTCGATCAGATAATTCAAAGCCTTCAAGGGCGAAATCACGCCACAAGTGGCCACATCGATATCGGCACGGAAAGTCGCAATGCCGTTGTGCGGATGTGTTTCCGGATAGGTGTGTACGGTGATATGCGACTTGTCCAGGTGCGCGACCACGGCATCCGAAATCAACTCCTTGCCGGCGGCTTTTTTGTCAATGACTGGCTCTTCGGAAATGAGAATGGTCACCGAGGCGCCCTGCGGATCGTAATCCTGGCGTGCCACATTCAGGATGTTAGCGCCGATGATGTTAGCTACTTCGGTCAGGATCTGGGTCAGACGCTCGGCGTTGTAGACCTCATCGATATACTCGATATAACGCTGCCGCTGGTCTTCCGACGCGGCATAGCAGATGTCATAGATATTGAAACTCAAGGATTTCGTCAGATTATTAAATCCTTGCAGGCGCAACCGGGGCAGTGGCTTGACCAACGCAGTATTCCTTGGATATGAGTGACGGTGAGGCGCAATTATCGGATATCTGCTCCCAAATGCAAGCATTTTCTCCACTCGAGCCGGTGAAATCCGAACTGGTGACGGATGGCGTCTCCCTGAAAGGCTTCTAAGCCATACCCATAGACACTAGGTATGACCTCAGCCATGCACCTGGTGCGATCTGGCGCCCTGATGGCATGCGGCTCAGTTTCCACGCCTGGAACTGGCATACATCAGCGGCGACCGGCATGAAATGACCTGTCGCGTAATGAAACGTCTCGAACACATGCGGCAAGACCGTTATTTTATTCGGTAGCCACTAAGCGAATAGAAGCCTGAGTTCCGCGCCTGGATCGGCGGCGCGCATCATCGCCTCTCCCACCAGAAACGCATCGATGCCGTTTGTGCGCATGAGTTCCACGTCTTTCCGATCCTTGATGCCGCTCTCGGTGATCACTAGGCGGTCCACCGGCACGGAAACTTTTAGCGCCAGCGTGGTCTCAATGCTGACCTCGAAGGTGCGTAGATTTCGGTTATTGATGCCGATCAGCGGTGAATCGGCCTGCAGTGCACGCGCCAGCTCCTGGGAATCGTGCACTTCCAGCAACACATCCATCTGCAGCATACGGCCCAACTGGGTGTAACTTTGCAGCTGGGTATCGGTCAAAACCGCCGCAATCAGCAGGATGCAGTCGGCGCCGAGTGCACGCGCTTCGTAGATCTGGTATTCATCAACGATGAAATCCTTACGAAGCACTGGTAAAGCACAGGCTTCC
>NZ_JBIKSE010000044.1:0-12358 GCF_044348765.1 Arenimonas sp. | reverse complement strand
AATATCGCCGTGGTCAGACCTTGTGAAAGCAGGCGGTATGTTTCGGCGTCATCCAGCGGAATTGCCAGGATATCGATGGCTTCCTGTCCATTGATACGGCGCTCGGCATTGATGGCCTTTACCGCCCAGTCGATGATGGTCAATGTGCGCAGGCCGAGAAAGTCGAATTTGACCAGACCGATTGCTTCTACGTCATCCTTATCGAATTGGGTGACGATGCCAGTTGCGGTTTCTCCGGCATGCACCTGTTCGGCGTACAGCGGGGTGAAGTCGGTCAACGGGGTCGGGGCGATCACGACGCCACCGGCGTGTTTGCCGGCATTGCGGGTGAGATCTTCGAGCTTACGCGCCAGATCGATCAGATCGCGGACATCGTCTTCACTGTGATACCGCGTAATCAGTTCGGCCGATGCCAGCGAGGAATCCTTTTTGGCGGCCTCGGACAGACCCAGTGCGTCATCCAGGCTGATGCCGAGCGTCATCGGAATCAGTTTGGCGATGGAATCGACGAAACCGTAGGGCAGGCCGAGTGCCCGCCCGCAGTCCCGCACGACTGCCTTCGCGGCCATGGTGCCGTAGGTGATGATCTGGCTGACCTTGTCGCGTCCGTATTTGCGGGCGACGTAGTCGATGACTTCATCACGCCGGTCCATACAAAAGTCGATGTCGAAGTCGGGCATCGATACACGTTCCGGGTTGAGGAAGCGCTCGAACAGCAGGTCATAACGGATCGGATCGATATCGGTGATGCCGAGTGACCAGGCCGCCAGCGAGCCGGCACCGGAGCCACGGCCCGGACCGACCGGAATACCCTGGGATTTTCCCCAGTTGATGAAGTCCGCCACAATCAGGAAGTAACCTGGGAACCCCATGCGACTGATGACGCCGAGTTCCAAATCCAAACGTGCCTGGTAGGCGGTGTGATCATGCCCGGGGGCTAGCGGAAAGGTCTGTAATCGACGCGCAAGGCCGTCGTGTGCTTCTTTGCTTATCCAGCTATCAAGGGTATGGCCTTCCGGAACCGGAAAGTCGGGCAGGAAGTAGGTATCGAGCGACAGTTCGAGGTTGCAGCGTTTGGCCAGCTCGACGCTGTTGGCCACAGCTTCCGGAATATCGGCGAACAGCGCCGCCATCTCTTCCGGGGATTTCAGGTACTGCTCAGGACTGTAGAGTTTCGGACGTTTCGGATCATCCAGTACACGTCCGGTGGAAATGCAGACCCGCGCTTCGTGGGCTTCGTAATCGTTGACATCCAGAAAGCGCACATCATTGCTGGCCAGAAGCGGCACTTCATGACGGTAGCCGAATGCAATGGCCCGGGTGTTGTAGGACGCTTCTTCAGGCAGTCCGAGTCGGCTAATTTCCAGATACAGACGCCGCGGAAACAGACTCAACCATTCCGCAATCCGCGCCGCATTTTCCGCTTTGTGTTCCTGCTGCAGCAAATGTGCGAGCGTACTGTGGCGGCCATGCAGGAGTATCAGCCCCTCGTTTTCGGCAAACAGCCACTCCTCGGCGATGATCGGTGTTTCCCGGCTATGGCCCTCCAAGTAAGCCCTGGAAATCAGTTTGGATAGGCTCAGATAGCCTTTTCGGTTTTGGCACAGCGCTGTGATGCGGAAATACCCGCCCTGACCGTTATCAAGAAAAAGATCGGCACCGGCAAGGGGTTTGATGCCGGCCATTTCGGCGGCTTTGAAAAACTTGACTAAAGCGAACAGGTTGCAATTATCAGTGACGGCAACGGCCGGCATTCCCAGTGCAGCACAGCGCGCAACCAGTTCCGGCAGACGGATGGTGGAGTCTGTCAACGAGAACTCGCTGTGCAGATGGCAATGAACGAAAGTGGGGGTCATGGGCGCGCCTGAAACGAGCTCTCAGTTTATCCGACTGGACGGCGATAACAAGGCTTGACAGGTGTCATTTCCCGGTCCCCGGAGTTCTGTTTCAGTCCGGTGAAAACAGCACGGCCTGCTGGACCGGGCCATAGCTGCGGCGGTGCTCCGGACAGGGTCCGTGGCGCAGTAATGCGGCCAGATGCTCGGCGGTAGGATAACCTTTATGGCGAGCGAAGCCATAGGCCGGATAACGGGTATCGAGTTCCCGGAGGTAACGGTCCCGGCTAACTTTGGCCAGAACGGACGCGGCCATGATGCAACGTTCAAGACCGTCACCGCCGATCAGTGCGCGCGCCGGGCAGGGCAGGTCGGCTGGAAGCCGGTTGCCGTCGATTAATACCAGCTCCGGAGCGGGGCTCAGACCCTGAACTGCGAGGCGCATACCATGCAGGGTGGCCTGTAGGATGTTCATACGGTCAATGGTGGCCGCATCGATGAAACGGATGCAATAAGACCCGGAGGCCGCAATAATGGCATCAAAAAGTTGCTCACGCCGTGATGCACTGATTTTTTTCGAATCATCAAGTCCAATCAGGCCATCGTCGGCCGGCAGTATGACAGCAGCACAGACCACCGGTCCAGCCAAAGGACCCCGTCCGGCTTCATCGACACCTGCGGTAATCATTAGTTGGCCAGTAACTCAAGTACTGCGGCTGCAGCAGCGTCACCGGCATTGCGGCGCAAATCCCTGTGCAGGCGTTCAAAGTGAGCCATCAATGTCGCATTGTCTTGACCTTCGAGCAGGGTCTGTAACTCACTGGCAATTGCTTCCGGTGTACATCGATCCTGTATGAGCTCGGGTACTAGGTCTTGCCCTGAAAGCACATTGGGTAAACTGAACCGTTCAATTTTGATCAGGCCGAGTGCATTCACCATTGCATAGGTGATGGCTGAGACGCGGTAGGCCACTACCATCGGACGTTTGCACAGCATAGCCTCCAGAGCCGCCGTACCCGAGGCCAGCAGGACCACATCGGAAGCAATCATTGCGGTCTGGGCTTGACCATCCAGAATGCGAGTGTTCTGCAAGGGGTGGGATTGCAGATGCTCGGCGATTCTACTTCGACAAAGGACGTTGGCAGCAGGAATCAGAAAGTTAAGCTCAGGCATGTTCGCATGAAGCAACGAGGCCCCCTGAAGAAATACTGGCAGCAGTCGGTCGATTTCCGAAACACGGGAACCCGGCAGAATAGCCACATGCCTGCACTCCGGCAATAGCAGCAGTGTTCGTGCAGCATCGCGGTCAGGCTCCAAGGCAATGCGGTCGGCCAAGGGATGGCCAACATATCGGGCATCCACCCCATATTTGGCATAAATAGCGGGTTCCATCGGGAACAGGCACAGTACTTGTTCACAACTCTCGGCGATTCGGGCCGCGCGTTTTTCACGCCATGCCCAGACCGATGGACTAACGAAATGCACGGTACGTAGACCGGCACGTTTGCAGGATTTTTCTAGCCCGAGATTGAAATCCGGGGCGTCCACACCGATAACCAGATCTGGTTTTTCCGCTAGTAAACGCTGAGATAGTAATTTCCGGATTTTCAGGAGCGCGGGAAGATGGCGAAGCACTTCGATGAATCCCATCACCGAAAGGGTTTTGTAATCGAACCAGGAATCAAGGCCCTGGGCCTGCATCTTCGGACCGCCCATACCGATGAATCGAATTCCGGGCCGACGTGCATTCAGTGCGGCTATCAGCTCGGCAGCGAGCAGGTCGCCCGATTCTTCGCCGGCGATGAGCGCGATTTTCATGGTACTTTAGCGCGCGATGCCACGGGTGCTGGATTCGATGAAATCGAGCATCTGACGGACGTCCTCGGACTGAAGTGCCAGGGCCTGCAATTCGATTTTGGCTTCCGCCAAAGGCTTGCCGGACATGTACACGGTGCGGTAGGCGGATTTAATCTGCTTGATCCGTTCAGGGCTGAAGCCGCGGCGCTTGAGTCCTTCGGTATTGATGCTGCGGGGCTGTGCGTATTGCATGCCGGTCATCACGAACGGTGGAACATCGGCGCTGATCAGGCTGCCCATGCCTACGAAGGCATGGGCGCCAATCTTACAGAATTGGTGCACACCCGAAAATCCAGCCATAATCACCCAGTCCTCGACGATGGCATGGCCGGCTAGCGAGGCGTTGTTGGCAAAAATGGTGTTGTTTCCGACGATGCAGTCATGGGCGATGTGCACGTACGCCATGATCCAGTTATTGTCGCCGATCCGTGTCACGCCACCGCCATCACCGGTGCCGCGGTTAAAGGTGGTGAATTCACGGATAGTGTTGTTGTCGCCGATGATCAGTTCACCGCGTTCCCCCTCAAATTTCTTGTCCTGCGGATCCCCGCCCAGTGCTGCATGCGAATGGATCTTGTTGTTGCGGCCGATCCGCGTCGGCCCAGTAATGACGCAATGCGGACCGATTTCGGTACCTTCGCCGATGATCACATCCGCGCCGATGATGCTATAGGGGCCGATAACGACACTGGCATGCAGTTGAGCACTGGGATCGATAATCGCAGTCACATGAATGCTCATGAATCACCTTCAGCGCAAAGGATGTCGGCACAAGCAACCTGCTTGCCATCGACGCAGGCGATGCCGTGATAGAGCGCCATATTACGGATCTTGCGTTTGAGCTCGACATTCAGCTCGAGCTGGTCCCCAGGCACCACCATTTTAGAGAACTTAGCGTTGTCGATTTTGACCAGATAGAACAGTTTTCCTTCCTTGCCGGTACAGCCGTCTTGCATCAGACTCAGGTGCGTCAACAAGCCGCCAGCCTGAGCCAATGCTTCCAATATCAACACGCCAGGCATCACCGGCACACCCGGAAAATGACCATTGAAGAAAGGCTCGTTGATGGAGACGTTCTTGATGGCGCGGATGCGCGTATCCGGCACAAGCTCCGTAACGCGGTCAACCAGCAGGAAGGGATAACGGTGCGGCAGCAGGCTTTGGATGCAGACGGCATCGACCGGTAATTTGGAGGTATCGAAAGGCATGGGTTAGTCCCCGTTTTTCTTCAGTGTGTTGAGTGTGCGGGCCATTGCATCAAGCTGCTTGAAACGGGCGGCGTTCTTGCGCCAATCGCCTTTGGCCTGAATCGGCGTTCCTGAGGCGTATTCGCCTGCTTCGGTCAGCGAATGGGTGACCAGACTCATCGCACCGATGGTCACCTTGTCGGCAATTTCGATGTGACCGACGATACCGGCCGCGCCGCCGATCAGACAGTACTTTCCGATCCGGGCCGATCCGGCCACAGCCACACAGCCGGCGATGGCGGTGTGTGCGCCGATGCGGACATTGTGGCCGATCTGGATCTGGTTATCGAGCCGGACATCGTTTTCCAAGACGGTATCGTCGATGGCGCCGCGGTCGATGGTGGTATTGGCACCGATTTCGCAATCATCGCCGATTCGGACGCCGCCGAGTTGCGCGATTTTGACCCACTGCTCCTGATGGAAGGCGATGCCGAACCCGTCCGCACCCAGGACCGCACCGGAATGGATGCGGACGCGCTTTCCGAGATGGACACGTTTGACCAGAGTAACTTTTGGCAACAGAAGGCAATCTGTATCCAGGTTGCAGCCGCGGCCAATATGAGTATGGGCATGGATCTGGCTACGATCGCCGATGACGCAGTCCGGACCGATGATCGCATAGGGGCCGATCCGTACATCGGTACCGATGTGCGCCGTGGCATCGATTATGGCGGTTGCGTGGATTCCTTCCGGTAGTTCATCTCCGTCGTCGAACAGGGCGGTAATCAAGGCGAAACTGGTATAAGGATTCTGGCTAATGAGACAGGCACAGGGGCAGGCAGCGGCATCGGCTTCGCTAACCACCACCACCGAGGCCCGGGTGTCGGACAGTTGCGCGGTGTATTTGCTGTTGGCGAGAAACGCCAGTTGACCTGGGCCGGCATCCGCAAGCGTGCCGATGCCGGTTATGATGGTGTCCGCATCACCCCGGAAGTCCAGACCGAAGCGATCAGCAAGTGCTTTCAGGGTCAGCATGACGTATCAGAACTGCTGTCCGAAGGTGAACTGTAGACGTTCAATTCGATCGAATTCACCGTCATTCAATGGCATTGCATAACTTATCGAAATTGGACCAACTGGAGCCTGCCATTGCAAGGCCACGCCGACGGAAGCACGCAGGGCGCTGAAATTGATTTTATCTGCCCCGAAAACGGCACCAATGGTGGTATCGGTATAGCCACTGTAGTCAAAGCTTCCGGCGAATGCGTTGCCGTAATCGAGGAATGCCGACAAGCGAGTGCCTCGTGCATTGAACAGTTTCGGGAACAGCAGCTCGAATGTGCCGGCGACTTTAAGCGAACCACCGAGCGGTTGAAGGTAGGATGGTACGCAGGTAGTGGACGGAGCAACCGGGATACAGCTGCCGTAGCTCGGCCCGAGAGTATTCGCCTCGTAGCCGCGAACCGATTGTGGGCCGCCAACGTAGAAGTTCTTGAAGAACGGCATGCCGGCATCGCCGGTATTGCCGTAACTGTCACCATACCCCAAGTCTGTACCTATTTTCAAAACAAGCCAGGAATTAAGCGGACGGTAGTGCTCGAACTGGTAGCTCAGCTTGTAGTAAGCGATATCAGATCCTGGGAAGGAGAACTCGGCGCCCACGCGGTGGTAGGTGCCGAGGGTCGGAAGCAGGTAATCATTGCGGGAGTCACGACCCCATCCGGCTTGGGCGCGAATTTGTTTGACAGGCCAGGTTTGGTTGAAGCCACAGGTCTGCTGATCGGGACCGATGCTGCCGTCATCATCGGTCGCGGGTGTATCAGGATTATTGTCGTCATCAACGTCGAAACAAGGAAAATAAGGCTGTGCGCCGAGTACGTCATCGAGGTACTCGATCAGCGGCAGAGGTGTCGATCCTACAGTGGTAGTGAGATCGATTTTGTCGTAGCCCAAAGCTAGCTGGACGCTGTCGGTTTCACTCAGAGGAATACCCATGACAGCTTCGGCATTAAAGTTGGTCGATGTGTATCGGGCTGTATTGAAATCGCCTTGATTGTAGTCGCTGTAGGACACGTTATAGCCCAGGCTCAGACCGTCTTCGGTGAAGTATGGATTGGTATAGGAGAAGCTGGTGCGCTTGGAGTAGCTGTTGTTCTGCACTACGACCGACATCCGGTTTCCGGTACCGAGGAAGTTGTTTTCGCTCAACTGCACAGATGCGGTCAAGCCGTAAAGCTGCTGGTAACCCAGTCCGAACACGAAACTGCCGGAGTTGCGTTCCTTGACGTTGATGAAGACATCGACCTGGTCCGGCCGGCCCGCAACAGGTTCCTGCTCGATTTCGACGGTTTCGAAGAAGCCGAGACGCTGAAGGCGGATTTTTGATCGGTCGAGCGCGGCCTGAGAATACCAGGTGTTTTCGAACTGGCGCAGCTCGCGGCGTACGACTTCATCGGCGGTACGGACATTGCCTTTGATTTCCAAGCGGCGGATCTGCACGCGTGGCCCGGGTTTGACCACAAAGTCGATGCTGATTTCCTGATCGTCGCGGCTGATTGTCGGCACTGGATCGACTTCGGCGAACGCATAGCCGATATTGCCTAGCATTGCGGTGATGCGATCGGTGGTCGCGGTTAGAAGTTGCCTTGAAAACGTATTTCCAGTCTTTATCAGAAGCAGTTTTTCAACATCTTGCTTTGGAACAATGGTTTCTCCGCTGACGGAAACGCCGGTTACTTTATAAATCCTGCCTTCAACGACATTTGCGGTCAGGAACATGTCCTTCTTGTCAGGACTGATGGTGACTTGGGTCGATTCGACGTTGAAATCCACATAGCCACGATCCAGATAGTAATCGGTCAGTTTTTCAAGATCCCCTGAGAGTTTTTCCCTTGAGTACTGATCGTCCCGTTTGTACCATGATAGCCAGTTACTGGTATTGGATTCCCAGCCTTCTCGGATCACATCGTCCGCATAAATGGTGTTGCCGACGATATTGATATCACGCAGACGTGCACTTTTGCCTTCGGTGATGTCGAGGGAAACATCGACGCGGTTACGGTCGATTTCCTTGACGGTTGGCACGATGACGACGTTGTATTTACCCTTATTGTTGTATTGGCGCAGAAGTTCCTGGGTAACGCGGTCGAGATTGAGTGGATTATAGATTTCACCTTCGCTCAGTCCAATGCCCTTTAGCCCCTTGAGTAAATCTTCGGTCTTGATTTCTTTGTTGCCTTTGAGCGTCAGTGTGTTGATGCTGGGACGTTCTGTCACATTCACAACCAAAATATTACCTTGCCGTTCGAAACGCACATCACTGAAGAATCCGGTTTTGTATAGCGCCCGGATAGCCTCGGTAGTTTTCGAGGAATTGACCATGTCGCCTTTTTCGATGGGCAGATAGGTGAATACCGTGCCGGCGGAAATCCGCTGCAGGCCATCGACCCGGATATCGCTGGCCACGAACGTCTCGGTCATCTGGGCTTGTGCGGGCTGGCTCAATGCAATTGCCAGGGACAGGCACAGCAGGCTTTTACGGAGATTTGAAGGGGTCATCGGGGTTCCAGATGGTGATACTCGGGTTTGTTATGAAATGATACGAAAAAAATCATTGAAAATGGCTATTCCCAGCAGTCCGGCGAGTAAAAAGATGCCGATGTACTGCCCGATGGCCTGAACACTTTCCGCGGGCGCTTTGCCGGTTGCCCATTCGTAGGCGAAATAAAGCAGATGTCCGCCATCGAGAAGCGGTATCGGCAACAGGTTCATGATACACAATGCCAGCGAAATCGCAGCCAAAAAGCCGAGAAACGGCGATACTCCCCAGCTGGCTTGACTGTCCGCGGCACGGGCGATACCGATGGGTCCGGACAGATTGTCAACGGACGCGGCGCCGGTCAGTAGCCGCTTGATGACCGCAAGGCTGTCCCGGGTCATATCATAGGTTCTTGTTAATGCGGCCGGAAGAGCCTGCAGTGGCCTGTATTGCACCGTTTTGGTCGCATTCAGGCTGCCAACACCAAGGCGCCAAAGTGTTTGTCCATCCTGGCTGACTTGTACCGGAGCAATCAGAAATGCCAGTAAGACACCGTCACGAAGAACCTCGACGCGTAGATTCCGACCGCTACTCGATTTATCCGCCAAGACCTTCGGAATATCCCCGAACTGCGCGATTGCAATACCCTCGATAGCGGTAATGCGGTCTCCGGGCCGCAAAGCGCCATCCGCCGGCCCGGCTTTCTGTATCTGACCGATGATTGGCAGGGCTTCGGCAAAAAATGGTTTGAAACCAATTTCCTGCAGCAAGCGATCCTGCGTATAGTCTTCTGGCAGTGCATTGAGCGCAAGCCGTCGGTTTTCGGGGCTGCCCGCGAGCGTTGTCACCTGAATGTCAATCGGACGGCGATCCATTGCCGCCAAGGCAAGGGTCGGCAAAGCATCATTCCAGGCCTGCACAGGCGTGCCATCAATCGCAATCAGTTCATCGCCAATTTCAAAACCGGCCTCTTGGGCCAGGCCTGTGGATGGGCCGAGCAATGCACGCAACTCAGGAACGCCAAGGACAAATGCGGTCCAGAGCAGAGCGATACATAAAATCAAATTGGCCAATGGGCCGGCGGCAACGATCGCGAAGCGTTTTCCGACCGTTTGCCGGTTGAAGGCATAAGCTTGCAGTTCGGCCGTTACCTCCTGCTCGCGTTCATCCAGCATTTTCACGTAACCGCCGAAAGGGATCAGCGCCAGCCGATACTCGGTGCCATCCTTGCCGATGCGGCTGTATAACGCACGGCCAAAGCCGACCGAAAAACACAAAACCTTTACGCCACAACGGCGTGCAACGGCGAAATGCCCCCACTCATGCACAGTCACCAGAATGCCGATGGTGAGGAGGTACCAGAACAGTGGGCTGATGAAGTCGGGCATGCTTTAGTGAATTCGGTGGTTGGCGTAGCGGCGTGCTTCGGCATCGCTTGCCATTAAGACAGACAAATCTACCGCAGGTTCCCATGGCACAGCATCAAGACTCTGAGCCACGATGTCGGCGATAGCCAGGAAGGGCAGCCGCCCCTCAAGAAATGCCGTGACAGCCACTTCATTGGCGGCATTCAGCACGGCAGGAGCATTTCCGCCACGGCTAATGGCAGCATAGGCGAGCCCCAGGCATGGGAATGTGTCGGTATCTGGAGACTGAAACTCCAGGTGTCCGAGTTGACCAAAATCGAGGGCTTTCACACCGGAATTGATACGGTCGGGATATGACAGGCCATAGGCGAGGGCGGTACGCATGTCGGGCTCGCCCAGTTGCGCGAGTACCGAGCCGTCACAATAATCCACCATGGAGTGCACGATGCTCTGTGGATGCACGACAACTTCGATGGCGTCGGCTGGCATGCCAAACAGATGATGCGCCTCGATGACTTCCAGTCCCTTGTTCATCAGGGTGGCGGAATCCACCGAAATCTTGCGCCCCATCGACCATTTCGGATGCCGACAGGCCTGCTCTGGCGTAATCGCCGCAAGGTCCGTACGGGTTTTTCCCAAAAACGGACCGCCCGAGGCGGTCAGAATCAGGCGCCGGACGCCGGCGCGGCCGCCATGGGCGGACAGGCATTGGAAAATCGCATTATGCTCGCTATCGACCGGAAATAATTCTGCGCCATAGTCTGCGACGGTTTTCATCAGAAGCTGTCCGGCCAGAACGATGGACTCCTTGTTAGCCAGCAGAATGCGTTTCCCGGCGCGTGCGGCGCTGAAAGTCGAGGCGACACCGGCAGCGCCCACAATCGCCGCAATGACGGTGTCGGATCCAGGATCTGCCGCCATGTCCTGCAGACCCTCGGCTCCAGCAAGCGGGGTGGTTGCTAGTCCTTCGGCGCGCAGGCCATCCCGCAAGGCGGTAAATAGGACCGGATCGGCAATGCATGCCTGTAAAGGCCGGTAACGGCGGCACAAATCAATCAAGGCATCGACCTGGGTATGGGCCGACAAGGCCCTAATCAGGAAACGATCCGGATGCTGATCGACCAGTTTCAGGGTTGACTGACCGATGGATCCGGTCGCTCCGAGCAGGCATAGGCTTTTCATAGCGCCAGGCCGTATTTCACCAAAGCGAAGACCACGAGACCGGAAACGATGCTGTCGAGGCGGTCAAGCAGGCCGCCATGTCCCGGAATCAAGGCGCTGGAGTCCTTGATGCAGGCATGTCGTTTCATCAGACTTTCAAAAAGATCTCCGAAAACTGAGAACACACCGGTCAACAGACCGAGTAGGCCGTAACGCCAGAAATCGGACCAAGGGGCATCGAACAAGGGCATGCAGACCAATGCGAGTGCAAGCGTTACTCCCAGGCCGCCCCAGAAACCCTCCCAGCTTTTCCCCGGGCTGATGTTCGGAGCGAGCTTATGTTTTCCGAAATTGACACCGAAAATATAGGCGCCGCTGTCGGCGGCGGCGACCAGGCCGATGGCGAACAGCGTCCATGCCGGACCGCCATCACTGCCATGAATCCAGACCAGTGCCGCCCAAGCCGGCACGCAGGCCAGCATACCGACCAACAATTTCGCGAATCGATTACGATTACAGGATTCACGGGCAAAATCGAATTTCCATAGCCATAACGGAACCAACACCCAGAATGCGCCGCCGACGAACATCGCCGTCATTAAATTATGGTGTGCGGGACCATCGGTCCAGGCAATGAAGGCAACCAGTGCGCCGTTGGCGGCCAGATAGCTCCATTTGGCCTGAGTCCGATCCAGGCCGGCCAGCGCACACCATTCATGCAGACCGGCCAGAAGCAGAAGGGCCATCAATGCCCCCATCCATGGCGTCGGAAGGAACCAGATGGCGGCGATGGCCAGTGGAATCATCCACAGGGCTGACTGAATGCGCTTGCGGTGGGTCATGCCTGCTCTCCGTGAACTTGTGCGCTAGTTAGACCGAAACGGCGCTCGCGCCCGGCGAAATCGGCAACAGCCTGCAACAGAACATCACGGGTGATGTCCGGCCAAAGTGTCGGGGTGAACCAGAATTCAGTGTAGGCCATCTGCCATAGCAGGAAGTTGCTGATGCGGATATCGCCACCGGTACGTATCAGCAGGTCTGGATCGGGCTGGTCGGCTAGTGCCATGTGCCGACCCAGACTTTCCTCGGTGATGTCTTGCGGACTCGGAGATGATGCCAGCAGGGCCCGGCAGGCATTGACGATATCCCAGCGCCCCCCATAACTGCCGGCTATATTGAGATTGAGTGTGGCATTACCGGCTGTCAGCGATTCCGCCCAAATCATTTTTTCGCGTATTTCTGGCGCGAAGTCGCTGCGTTGGCCGATGAAACGGATGCGCACGCCACGTCGATCCAGCTCCTCGATTTCGGTATCGAGCATGCGCAGGAAGAGCTTCATCAGGGTGCTGACTTCTTCCGGCGGCCGATTCCAGTTTTCGCTGGAAAACGCGAACAGAGTGAGGCTGCCGATGT
>NZ_JBIKSE010000072.1:0-3428 GCF_044348765.1 Arenimonas sp. | reverse complement strand
CAATGTCATTGGCATGGTTGATGCCGACCACCAAGAGGGAAACCACGAGCGGCACGATGCTCATCTGTAGCGCATTCAGCCAGAGCTTGCCAACCGGTTGCGCCAGCGCTGTTGCCGGTGCTACCGCGTCGGGTGCGAATCGGCTCAGTAAAATACCGGTGATGACGCCCAGAAGCAGGCCGAGGAAAACGCGTGTCGATGCGGTCATGTTCAATTCTTCGAGATCAGTTCGGGAAGTTGCCATTGCGTTTTGAGGCGGACGTATTCATTTTCTGGCAACAGGACGAATACGGGGTTTCTGTTCTGGTTCAGCCAAAGCATAAGACGATCCATATCGGGTTCGGTCATTGCAGTACAGCCGGCGGTTGCAGCACCGGTACTACGCCAGAGATGGGCAAAAATACAGCTACCACCCTTCGGCCGGTTTTCCGGATTATGTGCGATGACAAAACCCTTCTTATAGAGGTGGTCGCCGTTGTGAATGTCGCGCCGCATCGGTTCTGTCGAGCCCTGAATGGCCTCCGTGCCGAGGTCTCGGGTAGAGACGATTCGGTTGTAGAGCGGCGAATCGTTCACATCAATGCACCAGTCATCGGCGGTCATCTGCTGATATGTCAGTGAGGTCGCTATGGTTGCCGGCTGACCGAAAGCCAAGCCAATCCGAAAAATACCTGCCGGGGCCTTGCCATCGCCCTCGACTTTGACTGGACCGCCATCTTGCGGTTCATGCAAACCAAGTCCCCACCCGGAACCGTTCTTGCCGATGCTTACCGGAAAACCCTGTCCAATTGAACGCCATTGCCCTTGCCGGCGTTCGAACGTCTGTAGCTGGCCGGCAGGGTCCTGCCAATCCGCTGTGGTCACGATCACCATCTGGGTGCCTTCGGACGCCCATTGCAGTGGCAGGGATTCCGAACCCAAGACGGGCGAACAGAGCATCAGAAGGTATGGCAGCAGGATTTTACGCATCAATCGAACCAGGTAATGTTGGTGGGGGAATGAATGCCCAATCCAGGGCGCTCACAGATCGTAATGACAGCATCATCGAAACGCACGTTGCCGTCAATCGGATTAAACGTGGCAAGGAGAGGGCCGTCCAGATCGATACGGGTGATGATGTCGCTCCTGGCAACGGCAAGATGTGCGGCAGCCGAGGCACTGATCGCCCCCTCGAGCATGCAACCCATCATGCAAGGCATGTTCAGCCCAGCACAGTAATCGGCGATGGCTGTTGCATTGGACAGGCCGCCGGATTTCATCAGCTTGATGTTGATGATATCTGCTGCCGAGGCCGCATGCAGCGTTTTGACCTGGTCCAGATTGAATGCGCTTTCATCGGCCATAAGCGGTATTCTCGAGCGCGCCGCTTTGATGGCCTGCATGCCCGTTACATCACTTGCCGGAACCGGTTGTTCGATGAGATCAAAATACAAGCCAGCGGAATCCAGGATCCGGAGCGTGCCTATGGTCTGATCAGCGGTCCAGCCCTGATTGGCATCGATGCGAAGCATGGCACGGCCTGCAACGGCCTGATGAATGGCCTGTAAGCGCGGCACATCGGCTTCCGGACGCTTACCGACTTTGATTTTCAATGCAGTGAACCCACGTTCAATGGCGCTTTCGCAATCGGCAAGCATCGTTGGAGTGTCGTTGACACTAATGGTCAAATCGGTCAACAGTCTGGGCGTGCCGCCGCCAAGCGCTTTATAGAGCGGAAGGGCCCGAGATTGTGCATACAGATCATACAATGCAATCTCCGCCGCTGCCTTGGCGCTCGTGTTCTTTGGCAGGGCGTTTTGGACGATATCGCAATTGCCGGAGACATCCTCCACCTCACGCCCGAGCAACGCCGGGCCGAGAATGGTTTGCAAGGCCTCTAGAATTCCCTCTAGACTGTCGCCGGTAATGGCCGCCGTCGGAGGTGCTTCCCCGTAGCCCATATGACCGCAATCGGTTTCAAAGCAGATGACTGCGTCTTCTATGATCTCGACAGTGCGCAGCGCCGTCTTGAACGGCGTCCGCAAGGGAATGCGGAGGATGCCGGTTCTGAATCCGCGGATGCGCATAATCAGCGGCTTTCCGGGAAAATTCGCTGGACGGCGCTGATGGCATCGAGATAGGACTTTCCGGGGCTAAACGCCATGGCCAGTAATGGAGTTACCGCAACGCCATTGGTCGGCAGTGTATGGAAACCGCTGGTCAGAACAATGCCGCTGTTCTGTGAGTCATGAATGACCCATGGGCCGTGGCTGTCTTGGCCAATCACCATCATCACATGCCCGGGGATGTAAACCAGATCGCCGATGCGCAGCTGCCGGAGCTGGGCAAGACGCTGCGTTTGAGTCATCTGAGGAGTGAATGCGATTCGATGGAAGTTCGACGTCCGCTGCTGTTCTCCGGTATTGCGTGGAAGCAGGATTCCAAGCGATCGGTACACTTCGGATACGAAACCGCTGCAATCACGACCGTTGTAATCATGACCCCATCCATAGCGTTCACCGATGAATTTGAAACTCTGACGGATCAGATTGCCTCGGGTTGCCGGCAACGGGGCGTCGGAAGTATCTGCGCTGCGTGGAATCAATACCGGTTTGATGTGCAGCTGATCATTGTCAAGCCGTAACGGAAAGTCCACAATCCATGATCCCAGGCTGCCTTGGCCATTCACCGGCTTTGACAAAGGCCAGTCAGTGCGAACAGGAAGACTGCTGCCCATGTCGAGAACCTGTTCGGAAATCTCTTCGACATACGGATGGAATACGGTCCGGATTTGGCTGCCGGTCACCCAACGGCGTGGCTGTTGGGTGGCATACGCCATCACGAATTGCCGTGATGCGAGACCAATGGAGTCCGCCCTTACCCAGGCGGCATAGTTTTCCGATTGTACGAAAAGCCATTGCCGATCCCTGGATTCATGCAAGACGGCGACCGGTGTTCCAGGGAAAATGGCGGATTCCTGCAGACGGTCGATGTCGATGCCACCTTTGGCGTCGAAGGCGCGTTGTTCGGTCGGGAATCGACGCAGTGCACTGCGTTTAACCGCCAGGCCAAACAATCGGTCATCGGCATCCATGATGTTGTCGAGATCCAGATTGACCATCAAGGCGTCAATTTCTTCAGCAGTAAGGGTCTGGTCGGCATTTTTGAACAGAGGTGCCTGCGGTCGTTTGGACAAGGCCTCGATCTTTTGGCGTATCGCTTTTCGCGATACCTGTTTCGGCCAAGTCTGCCAATCGGCCATGCCGGACTCGGAGGCCAGCAGGCGGCGATTACTATCTTCGATTGCTGGATTTTGCAGCAGCACTGAATCGGCATCCGGGATGCGCTGCAGCCAATAGGTGCTTGATTGCTTTTCGGCGCTTATACCCACCGAATTCCAATCCGGCTCCAGTGGCATGTATGCCCATGCCAATGACGTGATGACCATC
>NZ_JBIKSE010000091.1:0-3463 GCF_044348765.1 Arenimonas sp. | reverse complement strand
CGCCGAGGCAGACGCCGCCGGACTCGACTCCGACGGCGGTACGCAACCGTGGTACACGCTCTGCGATGACCACGGCGGAGTGTGCTCTCACGAGACGATCGACCTCGCCCGATCATGGTCGAGCGCCCCCGAACAATGGTGTCCGTATTGTCAGGACATCCGAGACGCGTCGACCGGGGAGGTCTGACCGTGGCCTCGATCATGCTTCACCTGCCCGCCGACTTCGACGACCGGACCGCGATCCTCGACCGGATCGACGACCTCGACCTCGACCGATGGGAGCACTCGTACACGATGCTCCGAGTCACCGGAGACCCGTCACCGATCGCCACCATCCAAGCGCATACCCTGACCCTCGGAGGATCCATCTCATGACCGCCCCGCACCCCGACTACGTCGACCCTCACGACCCGTACCACCGGACAGCAGAGGAGGCCGCTCTCGTGCTCCTCTACTCGCTGGTCGAGGTCCCGGAGAACAACCTCGTCACCCTCCCGACCGGATGGTCGATCGCCCTCGACCATTTCTACGGCGGCCCGGGGTGGGAGATCACGACCCCGGCCGGCGATCGGTTCGTCGCCATCTTCGAGGAGGCACCGGACTACGATCCGATCACCGAAGGAGGCTCGTCCGATGCCTAATCCCATCCGCCCCGCATGGCTCGACGGTCTCCGACTGATCGGACCGGCCGAACCGATCCTCTCCGATGTCCACGGATTCCCCGTCGGCTCGTGGATCGTCCGACACGCTGTCGACTCCCGAGACCTCGCCCCGTTCACACGCGCCGGACATCGCACGAGAGCACTCGACGACGCTCATACCCTGATCGCCCCGGCCCTCTACATCGCCCGATGACCCTCGACCTCGCCCCCGGGATGACAGTCCGATTCGTCCTCGACAATGAGACCGTAACCGGATCGCACCTCGCGACTCTCTGCCTCGGCGTCATCGCCGACGAGCGGCCCGTCGTCCCGTGCGCGCTCCGACAGATCGTCCCGGTCCACGTCGCCACCGCCGACGACACCTCTCGCCTTCTTTGGATCTCTGACGATCAGATCCTCACCGCCTCGACGCATCCGTCCGGAGGTCTCCCGTGATCGACGGACCCGGCCGACCGTCGTCATACGATCCGCCTCGACTCCCGTCGATCGCGTGGGAGAACCGATACGCCGGCGTCATGGGTGACCGAGACATCCTCCCGCACCTGATCGGCCGAGACCGTGACGCCCGGACACGCGTCGGATCGTACGACGAGGACGAAGCCTCGACGTGGACGACAGTCTCTCGACGAGGCGTCTCTCTCCGGATCCCGCCTCACGCCCTCATCGGAACGACCATCACCCTCGACGACTACCGCCGATGGGAGACTCAACAGAGCAACACCCCCAACACCACCACGAAAGGAAATGCCGCATGACCTCCCCCGAATCATGGGTCTCGATCTCGATCGACGACCTCGGACACCTCGTCGACCTCCTCGCCGACGACTTCGACCGAGGCGACGATCCGTCCGTCGAGATGCTGTACCAACTCCTCGCCCGTCTGTTTCACGCGATCGACGACGGCGCCGTCGACTCCGACTCCGGGATCGTCATCCGAGGCGGCGACCGATGACCTCCCCCGACCTCGATCGCGACCTGTTCGATCCGATCCTCCCGTACGCCGGCACGTCCGGACACTCCGGAACCGACACCTCAGAGCGTCGAGCACGCGTCGAGGACACCGACGGCACGACCACCGCCCGACAGTCCGAGACGCTCCGCCGACTCAAGGCCGCCGGCTCCGACGGCATGACGTGGCACGACCTCGCCGACGCGCTCGGATGGCATCACGGACAGGCGTCCGGAGTCCTGTCGGTTCTCCACCGTGCCGGACTCATCGCCCGCCTCTCCGCCTCCCGCAACCGATGTAAGATATACGTCCTCCCGTTGTTCGTGGACGGACGACCGATCGAGGAACCGTCGACACGACCTCGACGACCAACGGTCCCCGAGGGATCTCTCGCGATCGTCCTCCCCGCCATGATCGTAGAGAAACTCTCCCGAGGTCTCGCCGGCTCGACGATCACTCTCCCGCCCGGAGTCGCCGACCAACTCCGCACCGCCGCCCGTGAGGCCGTCACTCTCGGAGGCGACGAATGAGACCGGACATCCTCGACCGGCTCCGCACGATCCGAGACGCCGGCGGAGATCGCGTCGACCCCTTATGGCTCGAACTGGCGATCGTCGAGATCGAGCGTCTCCGACTCCTCGTCGACTCCGCCGAGACTGTCCTCGACATGATCCGGGCCGGCAAGTGATCCCCGGAGCAGAGGTCGCCATCGTCGACGGCGCCGAGGTCCTCGACCTCGCCTCGGTCCGTCTCCTCATCACCGAGGCGGCCGGCTGGCATCACGTCGCCCAACTCTCCGTAAAGAGTCACGACCGCCCGTCGGCACGACACGCGTACCGGATGCGCGAGACCCTCTCCCGCTATGTCGCCGCACGATCGCATTTCAGTTTCCACGAGGTGCGCGCCCGAGCGATCATCGTCGCCCGCTCCCTCGACTGAGCATCCCCGACGGTCGCCGATCTCCCGCTACGATCCGGAGATGAGCGCCGACGATTACGACGACGAGGACCTCGACGAGATCGAGGACGACGTCGACCTCGCCCCACTGGTCGAAGCGACCGTCGCTCTCCACGAGGTGTACCTCGCCCTGATCGACGGCGGATTCGACGACGGCGCCGCCCTCCGACTGATCGCGTACCTCATCGCTGAGCAAGGTCTCGCCGAGTGAGACTCCCGTTCGTCGCCGCTCCGCCGTGGTGGGTAGGCGCCCGATGCCGATCCGAGGAGATCCCGCTTTCGTTGTTCTTTTCTCGTGACGAGGTCGGCGAGGCGCGTCGCGTCTGCGCTGACTGTCTCGTTCGCATACGCTGTCTGACCGAGCACCTCGACGAGCCATTCGGCGTATGGGGAGGTCACGCTCGCGACGATCGCGCGCGCATCCGGTCCGAGATGGATCTAGGCGCTACGATAGAAAGCGCGTCGCTGAAGATCACCGCCCGGAGGAAGACCCCGTATGTCTGACGAGATGACCGAACTCGGAACAACCGGCCTACGTCGCGTCGGCGGATTCGTCATCGACGACCAACTCTCCGCCCTACGTGGAACTAACGCCGTCAACGCGTGGCGCGAGATGTCGGACAATGATCCGATAGTCGGCGCTCTGCTGTTCGCTATCGAAAAACTCATCATGAAAGTCGAATGGCGCACCGACCCGTACGTCGACTCGGACGGCGTGAGCACTCCGCAGGATGAGGCAGTCGCCGAGTTCGTCGAGTCATGTCGTCACGACCTGAACGAATCGTGGGGAGCGTTGCTTCAAGGAATCTTGACGATGCTCCCGTTCGGATTCTCGTTTCACGAACTCGTGTACAAGCGTCGAGGCGGACCGGACGCGAAAGACGCGTCAAAGAAA
>NZ_JBIKSE010000043.1:0-12699 GCF_044348765.1 Arenimonas sp. | reverse complement strand
GTGGTGATGTTGACCGCTTTCGGACGGCGGCCAGCCATGTCGAGCGTGATGCTGTCGGCGCTGGTGCTGATCTCGGCACCGGCTTCGACCAGCTTCTGCAGCACCGAATCCATGTAATCGGCGCGGGCGCGCCGGCACACTACACGACCGCCAGTCATCGCCGCCGCCACCAGGAAGGTGCCGGTTTCGATGCGGTCGGCCTGCACCTGATAGCTGCCGCCATGCAGGCGCTCCACGCCCTCAATGGTCAGCGTGCTGGTGCCGATGCCGTCAATGCGCGCACCCAGGGCCTGCAGACACAGAGCCAGATCGATGATTTCCGGTTCCTGCGCACAGTTCTCTAAAACAGTCGTACCCTGCGCCAGTACGGCCGCACTCAGCACGTTTTCGGTGGCACCGACGCTGACCATATCGAACACGAAACGACCGCCTTTGAGTCGCTCGCATTTGGCTTTCACGAAACCATTTTCAACGATGACTTCAGCACCGAGCGCCTGCATGCCGCGGATGTGCAGATCGACCGGGCGCGAACCGATGGCGCAACCGCCGGGCAGCGAGACTTCGGCGTGGCCGAACTTCGCCAGCAAGGGACCGAGCACCAGAATCGAGGCACGCATGGTCTTGACCAGCTCATAGGGCGCCACGGTCTGATTGACGGATCGTGGATCGATGTGCAGGGTCTGGTGATCATCAACGGTGATCTTGGCCCCGAGCGCACCGAGCAGACTGATGGTGGTGGTGACATCGTGCAGGTGCGGCACGTTGGACAGAGTCACCGGCTCGTCGGCCAGAATGGTAGCGCACAGGATAGGCAGCACGGCATTCTTGGCGCCGGAAATCTGCACCTCGCCCTGGAGCACGTCGCCGCCGTTAATGATGATCTTCGCCATCGGATATCCTTATGCGCGGCCGGCTTCGGCCGGAGTCAGGGTTTTGAGCGCGAGCGCATGGATTTCACCGCCCATTTTGTCACCCAGCGTGGCGTACACCATGCGGTGACGGGCCAGCGGCAGTTTGCCGGCGAAGGCCTCATGCACGATCAGGGCTTCAAAATGCACGCCATCATCGCCGAACACCTCGACCTGGGCACCGGGCAGACCGGCTTGAATCATCTGGGCTATGGTCTCGGGAGACATCCGCACACACTCGCATCATAAGTCGTACAATAAGGCGACATGATACCGCTAAAGACGGCCGATGACCCTTCACAGCGCTGAAAAATTTTCGAGCGATGACGCCTGGATCCGAGCCGGGCGACGGGTACTGTCGGTCGAAACCCGAGCCCTGCAGCATCTGGAAAGCCGGCTCGACGCCAGCTTTGCCGAAGCCTGCCGACACCTGCTGGCCTGCACCGGCCGCGTGGTCTGTACCGGCATGGGCAAATCCGGCCACGTCGCCAACAAAATCGCCGCCACCCTCGCCTCCACCGGCACGCCGGCTTTCTACGTGCACCCGGGCGAAGCCAGTCACGGCGATCTGGGCATGATTACCGATGCCGACGTGGTGCTGGCGCTGTCCTATTCCGGCGAGTCCGATGAAATCAACATGATCATGCCGGTGCTCAAGCGTCAGGGCAATGCCATCATCAGCATGACCGGCAAGCCGCAATCACGCCTGGCCGGATTCTCCGATGTCCATCTGAATGTGGCGGTGCCCGAAGAAGCCTGCCCACATGGCTTGGCACCGACCTCCAGCACCACAGTCAGCCTGGCCCTCGGCGATGCCTTAGCGGTCGCCTTACTGGAAGCGCGTGGCTTCAGTTCCGAGGATTTCGCCCGCTCGCATCCGGCCGGCAGTCTCGGCCGCCGCCTGCTGGTGCGCATCGATGACCTGATGCATCAAGGTCCTGATCTGCCGGCGGTCACCAGTGATGCCAGTGTGACCGAGGCCCTGCTGGAAATCAGCCAGAAGCGTCTGGGCATGACCGCCGTGCTTGATGCCGAGCGCCGCCTGCTGGGCGTGTTCACCGATGGCGACCTGCGTCGTGCGCTGGGCAATGGCCCAATCGATTTCAACACCACGCCGGTTTCGGCCTTGATGGCCAAGCAGCCCAAGACGGTTCCGGCCGGCCATCTGGCCGTCGAGGCCGCCCATCTGCTCGAACAGCACCGCATCAATGGCCTGTTGGTGATCGATGCGGATGGCCGCTGCGTTGGTGCGCTCAATATCCATGATTTGCTGCAGGCACGGGTGGTCTGATGGCCAATGCCGATGCCCGCGCTAAAAACATCCGACTGGTCTGCTTCGATGTCGACGGCACCCTGACCGATGGCCATCTGCATTTCGACGAAAACGGCGGGGAAACCAAATCCTTCCATGTCCATGACGGTCAGGGCCTGCGCCTGCTCGAGGATTGCGGGATCCGGGTTGCGCTGATCACGGCACGCCACAGCCGCATTGTGCAGGCCCGCGGCCGCGACCTGCGCCTGCAGCATGTGTTTGATGGTGTCAGCGACAAACTGGCGGTGGTGCGTCAGCTGTGTGTCGCCGAGGGCATCACGCTGGATGAAGTCGCCTATATGGGCGATGACTATCCCGATCTAGCCTGCCTGCAGACGGTCGGCTTGCCGGCCTGCCCTGCCGATGCCTTGCCCCCGATCCAAGCCAGCGTCCTGTGGACCAGCCAATTCAGTGGCGGCCATGGCGCGGCCCGTGAATTCTGTGACTTCATCCTGTCCATCCAGGGCAAGGATGAAGCACTGCTGCACCGGTTCAGTAACCATGAACTACCGTAAGGCCACACTGGCGATGAGTGTCGCGGTTGCCGTGCTGGCCATGGTGGTCTGGGACATGCGCGGCGAACGCGACCAGCAGGCCGAAAAGAGCGCACGCTCGGACTACCGCTTGCAGGATTTCAGCATGCAGGCCTTCAATGAAGACGGAAAAACCGCGTTCTCTCTGAAATCCCCCTTATTGGAACGCGATCCGGACGGCAAGTCGCTGACCATCCAACAGCCGGTGTTCGTGTTTCCCGGCGAGGAAACCGACAAGCACTGGGCGGCCGTGGCCGATAGCGCCTGGGTGTCCGACCGCGCCCGTGAAATCCGCCTGCAGCACAACGTGCTCATCTCCGGCCCGGTATCGCCCAAGGGCCTGAAAACCGAATTCAGCGCCGCCGAGCTCAGCATTTTCCCCAAGGAAAACCGGCTGCACAGCTCCGGCCGGGTGACCGTCACGCATGGCCAATCCATACTCCGTGGCGTCGGCCTTGAAGCCGACATGAAACAGCGCCGCGTCCAATTACTCTCGAAGGTCACCGCCCGTTATGCGCCTGAATAATCTCCTTCTCGTGTTTCTGGTTGCTGCTCTGTTCGCCGGCCAGTCCGATGCCAAGAGCAGCGACCGCAAACAGCCGATGGACATCAGCGCCGACAATACCGACGCCCTGCTGACCGACACCAGCGAATCCAGCATCAACGGCAATGTGCTGATCACCCAAGGCAGCCTGAAGATCGAAGCTGACAAGGCGGTGATTTCACGGGTCAAAGGCGATGTGGTCAAAGTCACGCTCAGCGGCTCACCCACGCGCATGCAGCAGACCAATGACAACGGCGATGTGATGAACGCTTCGGCCAAACAAATCATCTACCTGATCAGCAACGAACAGATCCAGCTCAACGGCAGCGTCATCATCGATCAAGCCCGCGGCAGCATGCGCGGCGAGTCAATCCGTTACGATCTCAAGACCGGACGCCTGAACGGTGGCGGCAATGGCGGACGCGTGCAGATGCGCCTGAATCCGGCCAGCGGAGCTGGCAACTGATGCTGAGCGCACGCGGTCTCAAAAAATCCTACAAGCAACGGACGGTCGTGCACGACTTCGGTCTTGATCTCAATCCGGGCGAAGTGGTCGGTCTGCTGGGCCCGAACGGCGCCGGTAAAACCACCTGTTTTTATATGATTGTCGGATTGGTGGCTGCGGATGCCGGCCGCATCGAACTCGATGGCCGCAACATCACCGGTCTGGCCATGCATGAACGCGCCCGGCTGGGACTGGGCTATCTGCCGCAGGAAGCCTCGGTGTTCCGCAAAATGTCGGTGTCGGAAAATATCCTGTCGGTGCTCGAACTGCGTGCCGATCTCGATGCCGACGGGCGCGACGCGACGCTGCATTCCCTGCTCGATGAACTGCAGATTGCTCATGTCGCCACGCAAATGGGGGCTAGTCTGTCCGGCGGTGAACGCCGTCGTGTCGAAATCGCCCGTGCCCTGGCCGCCAATCCGCGCATGATCCTGCTCGACGAACCTTTTGCCGGCGTCGATCCGATTTCGGTACTCGACATCCAGACCATCATCCGCCATTTGAAACAGCGCGGCATCGGTGTGCTGATTACCGACCATAATGTGCGTGAAACGCTCGGCATCTGCGACCGCGCCTATATCCTGTTCGAAGGCACGGCTTTGGCTGAGGGCGAACCGGGCTATCTGTTGGACCACCCCGATGTCCGGCGCGTCTATCTGGGCGAGCAGTTCAAACTGTAATCCGCACATGAAAGCCCGCGCGCAGCTCTCGCTCCGGCAAAAGACCAAGCTGACTCCGCAGCTGCAACTCGCGCTCAAACTGCTGCAATGCAGCCAGACCGAACTGGAGCAGGAAATCGACAATGCGCTGGCATCCAATCCGATGCTGGAACGCAATGATGCCGATAGCGATACCACGGCACTGACGGATGCGTCGGCCGAGCATGCCGAGGACACGGATACCGGAGACGGTCAACCCGCGGAGGCGGATTTCCCGCATGCTGCCGCACCGGACGCGGAAGACGTCCTATGGGACGCGCTGCCGGAACCCAAAACCCTGCGCCATCATCTCAGTGAACAACTGCAACTGAGTGCACTGAGTCGTCGTGACCTGGCCATCGGTGAAACCGTGATCGACAGCCTGGATGAGGATGGCTACTGCCAGGCTAGCGCGGAGGATCTGCGTGCGGCCAGCGCGCTGATGCCGCCGGCAAGCGATACCGAGATCGAGATGGTCCGTCATCTCATCCAACACTTCGATCCGGTCGGCGTCGCTTCGCGTTCACTTTCGGAATGCCTGCAGGTGCAATTAACGCAGATTGTGGCGGAACCGGCCTTGCTGGCACTGGCCACCGACATCGCCAGCCGTCATTTGGATACGCTGGCCAAAGGCGGTGCGCCGGCCGTGGCCAAGGCCGGCGCTTACGAGGTCTTGCCGACCACCGAAGCCGTGGCCTTACTGAAAACCCTGGACCCCAAACCCGGCGCCCTGTTCCAGCACTCCCGCACGGAATATGTCGAACCCGATTTTGCCATCGTGGCCAAACGCAATGGCTGGCAGGTACAGAGTCTGCGCGACTCCGGACAGCCTCTGCGTCTGAACGCTTATTACCTGAAACTGACCCGCAACAGCCGGGGGGCCGATGCCGCGCATCTGGCCCAATATTTGCAGGAGGCCCGCTGGCTGATTGCCGGCATTGCGGCCCGGCGCGATACTTTACTGAACGTGGTGAAAGCGGTGGTCCGCAAACAGACCCCGTTCCTCGACATCGGCCCTACGGCATTGCAGGCCATGAGCATGCGCGAAATCGCGGAAGACATCGGCTTGCACGAATCCACGGTATCGCGGGCGTGCAGCGGCAAATGGCTGACCACCCCGCATGGCATGCTCGAACTGGGCAGCCTGTTCGGCTCCGGCATCACCGATGATTCGGGAACCATTCAGGCAGCCGCTGCCATCCAGCGCCAGATTGCCGAACTGATCACAGCCGAGCCTGCGCAGAAGCCGCTGTCGGACGCCAAGCTGCAGCAGCTGCTGGCGGCCCGAGGCCTGCCGGTGGCGCGCCGCACCCTCGCCAAGTACCGGGAAGCCCTCGGTATTCCGCCTTCACATCGGCGAAAAAAGAGCAGGTCAATGCCCAGCTTGGCTTGATTCTTTTTTAACACCGGCTGTGCTAGCGTGGTTGTGAAACCCAAACAAGGAGGCCCCCATGCAACTGCACATCACCGGACATCAGGTTGAGGTCACCGCCGCCATCCGCAGCTATGCGGAAGAAAAAATGGCACGCATCGGCAAACACTTCGACCACCATCTCGACATCAAGATGATTCTTTCTGTCGATAAGCTCGAGCAGAAGGCCGAGGCCACCCTGCATACGCCGGGCAAAAACCACTTCGCCTTCGCCAGCGCACCCGACATGTATGCCGCCATTGACCTGCTGGCCGACAAACTGGACCGGATGGCGGTCAAGAATAAGGAAAAAATGAAGGACCATCATCGCGGCGAAAGCGCGGCACGGATGGAAAAATTTGGCTAGAATGAAAGCAGTCCTTCCTATCGGCTGCCCATGAACACCAGCATCAGCGCCCGCGAGCTGTTCGACCAGTTGCAGCAGACGCTGGCCTTGCGCTGGTTGGCCGGAAAGTCAGGCAAGGACGTCCGCACCGACCGCAATGAAGTGACCTCCAAACGGCCTTCCTTGGCCGGTTATCTGAATGTCATCCATCCCAACAAAGTGCAGGTGCTCGGTCTGGCCGAATTGGCTTGGCTTGACCGCTTGGATGCGCGACTGCGCTGGGAGAACATCAGCAAGATCATCGAACAGAATCCCCTGGCCCTGGTCATCAGCCAAGGACAGGCCTGCCCGGCCGACCTGCAACAAGCCTGCGAAGACGCCCAAGTCGCCCTGTGGGTGTCCGACCGACGCGGTTTTGAATGCCTGAATCTGCTCCAGCATTTCCTGTCGGTGCGTCTGGCACCGCAAACCTCGCTGCACGGCGTGTTCATGGAAATCTTTTCGTTTGGCGTGCTGATTACCGGCGAGGCCGGCGCCGGAAAGAGCGAGCTGGCGCTTGAACTGATCAGCCGTGGCCACCGCCTGGTGGCCGATGATGCGCCCGAATTCACCCAGATCACCCCCAGCATCCTGGAAGGCAGTTGCCCGCCGCTGTTGCAGGACATGATGGAAGTGCGCGGCCTCGGCATCATGAACATCCGCCAGATGTTCGGTGACACTTCAGTGAAAGGCAGCAAGTACCTGAAGCTGATCATCAACCTGCTGCATTTCCGGCCCGAACACAATAATGCCGATTTCCGTCTGACCGGAACGGCTTCCACGCAGCGTGTGCTTGACATGGACATTCCGGTATTCAATCTGCCGGTGGCCCCCGGACGCAATTTGGCGGTGCTGACCGAAGTGGCCGTGCGACTGCAGATGCTGCGCCAGCAGGGCAAGGATCCGGCCAACGACTTCATGGCCCGACACCAGCAGCTGCTCGACAACACGGACATGTCCTCATGACGGCGACAGCTTCCAGTCTAGTCATCGTCAGCGGCCTGTCAGGCTCCGGCAAGAGCGTGGCACTGCGCACGCTGGAAGATCTCGGGTTTTACTGCGTCGACAACCTGCCGGCCAATCTATTGCCGGAGCTGGTCCAAAACATGGCCGCGGACGATCTGCGGCGGCATCGGATCGCGGTCGGCATTGATGTGCGCAATCTGACCAACGACCTGCGCCTGATCGGGCATCTGCTGACCCGGGTCAGAACCCAGGGCTTCGAAACCAAGCTGGTGTTCTTCGACACCGATGACGCAGTGCTGATCAAGCGCTTTTCCGAAACCCGCCGCAAGCATCCACTGTCCATGCAGGGCTTGCCTTTGTCGGATGCTATCGCCGAAGAACGCCGGCAACTGCAACCGCTGGTGGCGCTGGCTGATCTGGTGGTGGATACCACAGCGCTGAATGTGCATCAATTACGCAAACGCGTGCTCGACGAAGTCCAGGGCCATGCCCGCAGCAGCATTTCGATCCTGTTCGAATCCTTCGCCTATAAACGCGGCGTGCCGCCGGATGCCGACTTCGTATTCGACACACGCTGTCTGCCGAACCCGCATTGGGTTCCCGAGTTGCGGCCGCTGTCGGGCAAGGATGCGGCGGTGAAGGCCTATTTCGAAGCCGATCCCCAGGTCGCCACCTATCTGCGGCAGGTCACCGAATTCATCGACACCTGGTTGCCGCGCTTTGAGGCCGAAACCCGCAGCTACCTGACCGTGGCCTTCGGCTGCACCGGCGGCAAACACCGTTCGGTCTATCTGGCTGATAGCCTGACCCGGCACTGCAGTGCCGGGGGGCATGATAAGGTAATGGTGTACCACAGGGAACTGGAGTGATTATGGCGGAAAGACAACTCCTGGTAAGCGCAGAAAACGGACTGCATGCGCAGGCCTCCGCGAAGGTGGTGCAGACTCTCAGTCATTTCGACTGCAACGTCAGCTTCAGCCTTGGTAGCCGCGAAGTGAATGCCAAGAGCATCATGGGTGTGATGCTGCTGGCAGCCGGGCCCGGACGTGAAATCATTGCACGCGCCGAAGGCGAGGATGCCGATGCCGCGCTGGATGCGCTGGAAGCTTTGTTTCTGCGGCGCTTTGAAGATTAAGCGCTTTCCGTCTTTTCACCGCCGCCGATTGCGCGGATAATACCCGGAGTACCGGGAGGGCACCGCATGGTTGAACACGTCCGCCAAACCAAGACGGCGCAACAATTGCGCCTGCTCTCGGATGCGCTCGATTCGGGCCGTCTGGGACCGGTGCGGCGTTTGGTCAACATCCTGTCTCCGGCCGAAATCGGCAACCTTCTGGAATCCCTGCCGGCCGCCAAACGCAACATCGTCTGGGGTCTGGTCGATCCGGAGGACGACGGTGAAGTGCTGGTGCATGTCGGCGAGGACGTACGCGAAAGCCTGATTGCGGAAATGGATCAGGATGAAATCATCGCGGCCGTAGAAGACCTCGACATCGACGACCTGGCCGATCTGATCGACGATCTGCCGGATACCGTCATCGAGGAAGTGCTCAAGTCGATGGACCGCGACCACCGCGAGCGCCTCGAGCAGGCCCTGTCCTATCCCGAGGATTCCGCCGGCCGCCTGATGAACACCGACGTCATCACCGTGCGTGCCGACGTCAACATCGATGTGGTGCTGCGCTATCTGCGCCTGCGCGGCGAAATGCCGGAGCACACCGATTACCTGTATGTGGTCTCGCGCCGTAACCAGTACATGGGCCGGATTTCGGTCAGCGACCTGCTGACCAAGGACCCCTCGACCGCCATCAATGAACTGATCGACGATGATCAGCCCGGCATTCCGCTGGAAACTCCCGACAATGAAGTGGCGACGCAGTTCTCCGACCACGATTGGATTTCGGCACCGGTGGTGGATGCCAACAACATCCTGCTCGGCCGCATCACCATTGATGACGTGGTCGACATCATCCGCGGGCAAGCCGAGCACCAGGCCCTGAGTGCGGTCGGTCTGGATGAAGACGAAGATCTGTTCAGTCCGGTCCCGCGCGCCGCCAAGCGCCGGGCGCTGTGGCTGGGCATCAATCTGGCCACGGCGTTCCTGGCCTCCTGGGTCATCGGCCAATTCGAAGGCACCCTGCAGAAAATCGTGCCGCTCGCCATCCTGATGCCGATCGTCGCCAGCATGGGCGGCGTCGCCGCCACCCAGACCCTGACCCTGATGGTGCGCGGCATCGCGCTTGGCCAAGTCGGCCTGGGCAATCTGAAAGCCCTGTTCAACAAGGAAACTCTGGTCGGTTTCATCAATGGCATTGTCTGGGCCATCGTGGTCGGTGTGATTTCCGGATTGTGGTTCGAGCCGAAAATCGGCATGGTCATCGCCGCGGCCATGCTGATCAATCTGGTGGTCGCGGCCTTGGCGGGCGTGGCTGTGCCCTTGCTTTTGAAACGCATGGACATCGATCCGGCACTGGCCGGCGGCGTGGTGGTGACTACCGTCACCGATGTCATGGGTTTCCTGGCCTTCCTCGGCTTGGGCACCTGGATCCTGGTCGGCAGCCCTGGCTGACGCGTAGCGTAAGCTGATGCAAGGCACGGCCATCGCTCTGGCAATTCTCAATGCCTTGACGGTTGTCCTGTATGGCCTTGACAAGTCGGCCGCTCGGCGCGGTGACCGTCGCATCCCCGAAAACATGTTGCACCTGTTGGCCGTAATGGGTGGCTGGCCGGGAGCGTTTCTGGCACAGCGTCTGTTTCACCACAAAACCGAGAAGCGCGCGTTTCAATGTGTTTTTCTGCTCACGGTCCTGGCTAATGGCGCCTGCCTACTCTGGATGATTCGCCAATAACACGCGCCCTCAAGCGCCGGCACGCTCGGCAATGGTCAAAGCAACCTTGTCGCGCAGATAGGTCGGTTCAATATGCTCCGGGGCCCGTGCCAGGCCGGTGTTGAATCCATAGGTGGCCAATTGCAGCAACGCTTCCGGCTGCGGCAGCACCGCAGCATCGATCCGCTGCAATGCGCCGGTGAATGCCGGTAGCAACTGCTGTTCATAGGGAGCGAATGCCGTGCCGGCACCGATCCATTCGCCATCAAATGGCAGCGTGATCGCTTCGGGCTTGAGCAGACACTCCGGCGCCAGGGCTTGGGCGATGCCGCTGCGTTTCTGGTAGAACCCGACATAGCACTCGCCCATGCGCGCGTCCATGGCGACCACGATCGGACCGTCATGCACTTGCGCTTGCGCAATCGCTGCCAGCGTGGACACCGGCACCAAGGGAATGCCCAGACCCAGCGCCATGCCCTGCGCCAACGAGACCGCCAGACGCACACCGGTGAAAGCCCCCGGACCGATGCCGACACCGATGGCCTGCAGCTCGGATTTATCCAAGCCCGCCTGGGCCAGCAACTGTTCGCTCCAGGGCAGGACGCATTCGGTATGCCGGCGCGGCGTCAGTTCAAAGCGGCCAAAATGCCGGGCGCCGGCCGACACGCCAACGGCGCAGGCTTCGGTGCTGGTATCGATGACAAGGAGATTCATGCCGGCACTTTAGCAAAAAATTCGCGGACATCGTCGAGTTCGCGCGTACGCGGAAACGGTGGCAGGGATTGGATGAAGGTTTTGCCATAGGGTTTGCTGACCAAACGGGTATCGCCCATCATCAGCACGCCGCGGTCTTCGAAGCTGCGGATCAGCCGGCCGACCCCCTGTTTCAGGGCGATGACCGCCGAAGGAATCTGTTCTTCCATGAAGGGATTGCCGCCGCGCTGACGCACCGATTCCAGACGTGCTTCCAGCACCGGATCATCCGGTGCGGCGAACGGCAGTTTGTCGATGATGACCACGCTCAGGGCATCGCCGGCGACATCGACGCCTTCCCAGAAACTGGCGGCACCGAGCAGGACGCCATTACCGGAATTGCGGAACCGTTCCAAGAGTTCCATGCGCGGCGCCGTGCCCTGTACGAACAAGGGCCACGGCCCGCCCTCCAGCAGCTGCGCAGCCTGCTTTAGCGCGCGGTGTGAGGTAAACAGCAGGAAGGCGCGGCCGCCGGAGACTTCCAGCACCGGACGGGCGGCCTCCAGCAGGGCATGAACGAAATTCGGACTGGACGGCTCCGGCATCTGCTTGGGCAGATAGAACAGCCCTTGCTTCTGCCAGTCGAAGGGACTGGGTTGTACCAGCACACGCGGATCATTCAAGCCCAGCTTGGCCGCCAGATGCTCGACCGAATCGTTGACTGCCAAGGTCGCCGAGGTCAGGATCCAGGCGGCTTGGCTCTGTTCGCGGTAATGCCGCAAGGGCGTCGATACATCCATCGGCGTGGCATTGAGGGTAATGCCGCGTTGGCTGAGTTCATACCAGCGCACGGCCAGCATCGGCACATCGGCATCCGGTTCGCGGTTCAGGCCACCGCACCACACGTGCCAGCGCGCCAGCAACGCATCGGCGCGGGCCGTGCATTGATCCAGGGCCGTCGAGGCCCCTGCCTGAAGCTGCAAGGCGGCCAACAGTTCCTCCGCGGATTCCCGGACCTCCTGCAGTGCCGTGACGATTTTCGGCTGTGCGGCCAAGACCGCGGCTGCGGCCTTGCCGGGAACGGCTTCGCATTCGGCGCGCAATTGCTTGATGCGCAGCTCCATCGCTTTGACCGGCGGTGCCAACAATACGGAACTGCCGGTGATCTTGCCCGACTCCAGCAGAACATCCTTGCCCAGATCAAGCCACTGCCGGGTACTGACCGATTCGCCGAAGAACTGCAACGCGAGCTCAGGCAGCTGATGCGCTTCATCGAGAATGAATACCGAAGCGCCGGGCAGCACTTCGCCGAAGCCTTCTTGCTTGATGGCCAGATCAGCCAGCAGCAGATGGTGATTGACCACCACGATATCGGCGCTCTGCGCCTCTTGGCGGGCCTTGACCAGATGGCATTCGCTCCAGTACGGACATTCGCTGCCGAGACAATTGTCGGCGGTGGAGCTGACCTGCGGCCAGATTGGACTATCTTCGGGAATGCTGGACAGCTCCGCCAGATCACCGCGCTTGGTTTTACCGGCCCACTGCAGCACGCGCTGGAATTGCAGCGTGACCTCGCGGCTGGCGAAGGTTTCGGATTTGGCCTGCTCCATCCGGAACAGGCAGAGATAGTTGGCACGGCCTTTCAGCAGCGCGGAATGGATCGGGGTCGACAGCGCCTGTTTGATGCGCGGCAGATCACGGTGATAGAGCTGATCCTGCAGGGCTTTGGTACCGGTGGAGATGATGACGCGCTTGCCGGACAACAGTGCCGGCACCAGATACGCATAGGTTTTGCCGGTGCCGGTGCCGGCCTCGGCGATCAGCACCGCGCGGTCCTCGATGGCATGGGCGATTTCCTCGGACAGCAGCTGCTGGCCTTCACGGAACGCGAAGCCCTGCAGTTGGCGGGCCAGAAG
>NZ_JBIKSE010000001.1:0-107044 GCF_044348765.1 Arenimonas sp. | reverse complement strand
GCAGGCATGGTGCCGGTCGATAATCCACGGTTCTCGATGGTGGTGGTCCTGCAGGATCCCGACCCCAGTCGGGGTTATACCGGCGGCGTGGTTTCGGCTCCGGTATTTAAGAATGTCATGGAAGGATCGCTGCGCCTGCTCGATGTGCCGCCCGATAACATCGAGCAATGGTATGCCGCCCGTGCGCCTGCTCTGGCGCCGTTGCCTGCACCGGCAGTCGCGCAGTCACCACCGCCGGATACAGAGGTGCTTCAATGATCCGGCAGATGGCATTGACTGAATTGGCCGAAGGCCTTTTCGCACTTTCCGGACATGCCGATTGCACTGTGACCGGCATGACCAGCGACTCGCGCGCCCTGCAACCAGGCGATGCTTTCATCGCGGTACAGGGTCTAACTGCACATGGCCTGTCATACCTGCATGCCGAACAGGCGGCCCAGGCCTCGGTGGTGCTCTATGAGGCGCCGGCGCCGGCCAGTACCGTCATTCCTGAAAACGCCATTGCCGTACCGGCATTGAAATCCCTGCAGGCCACTATTGCCAGCCGGTTTTTCGGCGCACCCGCACAGGCGATGACCATGGTCGGCGTGACCGGTACCAACGGTAAAACATCGACCGTCCAATTGATTGCACAGGCCTTCACACTACAGAGCCGCCGCACCGGTACCATTGGCACGCTCGGTACCGGACTTTACGGTCAATTACGTTCCGGCGAGCGCACCACACCCGATGTCATCGCCGTACATCGGGCATTGGCTGAAATGCATGATGCCGGCGCTGAAGCAGTGGCAATGGAAGTGTCTTCGCATGCGCTGGATCAAGGGCGCGTAGCTGGAGTCACCTTCGATATCGCTGTATTTAGTAACCTGACTCTGGACCATCTGGATTACCACGGCACTATGCAGGCCTATTTCGAGGCCAAGGCCAAGCTGTTCACCTGGACCGGTCTGCGTCATGCAGTGATCAATGTCGATGATGCATATGGCCGCCTGCTGGCAGAAAAACTACCAGTCGGAATCCACTGTATCCGGACTACCTCGCAGGACGCCGAAGCCGATCTGCGGGCCGAAGCGCTGGCGCTGGGACTGGACGGCATGCGTTTCATGCTGGTTTACGGCGCCGAACGCGCTGCCGTGGCATCACCGCTGCTGGGCCGTTTCAATGCCGATAATCTGTTGGCCGTGGCCGGTGTGCTGCTTGCCGACGGCATGGGTCTGGGCGATGTCGCCGCGCTGCTCGGGCGCTTGAGCCCGGTCGATGGCCGCATGAGCCGCTTGGGCGGCGTGCACGGAAAACCGCTGGTGGTGGTCGATTACGCGCACACGCCTGATGCCCTGGAGCAGGCGCTGAAAACCCTGCGCGGACACAGTCAGGCGCAGCTGATCTGCGTGTTTGGGTGCGGCGGTGACCGCGATCGCAGCAAGCGCCCGTTGATGGCCGCCAGTGCCGAACAATGGGCCGATGCAATCTGGGTCACCGATGACAATCCGCGCAGTGAATCCGGCGATGCCATCATTGCTGAAATCCGCGCCGGATTCCGTCAGGCCCAAGCCGTCCGAATCCAGCGCGACCGCCGCGCCGCCATTGCCGAGGCCATTGCCGCCGCCGGTCCGCAGGATATCGTGCTGATTGCCGGTAAGGGCCATGAAACCTACCAGGAAGTTGATGGCATCAAAGCGCCGTTCGATGACCGCGCCATCGCCGCTAACTTCTTGCAGGAGGCGGCATGAGAACGGTCGAACTCTCGCAGTTGGCGCAATGGTGCGAAGGCCGACTGCTCGGCAACGATGTGACGATTTCAGCAATCAGCACCGACAGCCGTGACAATCTGCAAGGCGCGCTGTTCGTCGCCTTGAAGGGTGAGCGTTTTGATGCGCATGAATTCGTCGCCCAGGCCAAAGCCAACGGTGCCGCGGCTTTGCTGACGCATCGCCCGGTGGATTCGGATCTGCCGACCATTCTGTGCGCCGACACCGAAGAAGCGCTCGGTGAAATCGCCGCCGGTTTTGCACGCACCCGCTCGGCCGTGGTGCTGGCCTTGACCGGCAGCAACGGCAAGACCTCAGTCAAGACCCTGTTGCATGCCATTCTGGCGCGTGCGGGGAAGGCGTATGTCAATCCCGGCAACCGTAACAATGAAATCGGTCTGCCATTGGCCGTTATCGAGGCGCCGGAAGACGCGCAGTTCGCCATCTATGAAATGGGTGCCGGCAAACCAGGCGATATCGCTTATCTAACCAGCATCGTTACACCCAATATCGCGCTGGTCAACAATATCGCGCCGGCGCACATCGAGCGCATGGGTTCGTTGCTGGGCATCGCCGAAACCAAGGGTGCCATATATGAGGCTCTGCCCGATGATGGCCTGGCCGTGGTCAATGTCGATGATGCCTTCTGTCCTTACTTCCTCGAACGCATCGCCGGACGCGGCGTACTGCGCTTCGGACTGGACAACAATGCCGATGTTACCGCCGGCACTATTATCCTCGGTGCCGATGGTACGCGTTTCGATTTGATCACGCCGGCCGGGCGTGCCGAGGTCGAGTTGCACATGCCCGGGCGTCACAATATTCTCAATGCCCTGGCGGCCAGCGCCATGGCCTTGGCCGCCGGCGCACCGTTCGAAGCCATTGTTGCTGGTCTTCAGTCAGCCAAGCCGGTAGCTGGGCGTCAGGATGGAAAGATGCTGGCCAACGGCACCGTGCTGATCGATGACAGTTACAACGCCAATCCCGGTTCGGTATTGGCCGGCATCGCGTCGCTGGCCGCTGCCTGTGCCTTGGACGGAAGACAGTCGGTGCTGGTGCTCGGCGATATGGCCGAACTGGGCGACACTGCTTTGGATCTACATGCCCAGATTGGCGCCGCGGCGAAAAACCTAGGCATTACAGGCATGATGACTTGCGGCGTTTTGAGCCGAGCGGCATGTGACGCCTTCGGTGCTGGCGCCTGTCATTTTCCGGACCGTAGGGCTTTGATCCAGACCTTGGCCGGCAGTGTCGATGGTTCGCAGCGCGTGCTGATCAAAGGTTCACGCTCAAGTCGGATGGATGAGGTTGTGAGCGCCCTTTTGCAAGTCCATGGAACCCAGGAGAAACCGGATGCTGCTTGAGTTGGCACGTTGGTTGCAGGAATTCGCCCGACTGTTCGCCCTGTTCGATTACATTACCATGCGTGCTATTCTCGGCGCCTTGACCGCGCTCGCGTTGTCGCTCTGGCTCGGTCCGACAGTCATTGAACGGCTATCGCGTCTCAAAGGCGGTCAACCGATCCGCACCGACGGACCGCAATCGCACTTCTCCAAAGCCGGTACGCCGACCATGGGCGGCGCACTGATTCTGATGACCATCAGCCTGTCAAGCCTGCTCTGGGCTGATCTGCGCAATCGCTATGTCTGGATCGTGCTGGCGGTATTGGTATGTTTCGGTCTCATTGGCTGGCTGGACGACTGGATCAAGATCGTCAGGCGCGATCCGAATGGACTGAAGTCACGGCATAAATACGCATTGCAGTCGCTGTTCGGCGCGATTGCCGCTGCCGTTCTGTTCACTACCGCCGACGCCCCCTCGAATACCACGCTATATCTGCCACTTTTGAAAGACGTGGCGATACCGCTCGGAGGACTGTTCATGCTGGTGGCATATTTCTGGATTGTCGGTTTCTCCAATGCCGTCAATCTGACCGATGGTCTTGACGGTTTGGCGATCATGCCGACAGTGTTGGTCGCCGGCGGTCTCGGTATCTTCGCCTATGCGTCCGGTAACGCTATATTCTCGGACTATCTGCAGATTCCCGCCGTTCCCGGTGCCGGTGAACTCGCTATCGTATGTGCTGCCATTGCCGGCGCGGGACTTGGTTTTCTTTGGTTCAACACGTTTCCGGCCATGGTGTTCATGGGTGACATTGGTGCTTTGGCACTTGGTGCCGCGCTCGGTACCATTGCCGTGATCGTACGCCAGGAATTGATTCTAGTGATCATGGGCGGTATTTTCGTAATCGAAACCTTGTCGGTGATGATCCAGGTCGCTTCCTTCAAGTTGACCGGCAAGCGTGTGTTCCGCATGGCGCCGATCCATCACCACTTCGAACTCAAGGGTTGGCCGGAGCCGCGCGTAATCGTGCGTTTCTGGATCATTTCGGTCATTCTCGTCCTGGTCGCATTGGCGACCCTGAAGGTGCGCTGATGGCGACGCCCGCCCAGGCCACCAAATACAATGAACTGGGCGGCCGTATCGATGTCTGGATGTTGTGCGCAATCACTGCACTCATCGGTCTTGGCATCGTGATGGTGGCTTCGAGTTCGATGTCGTATGCAGTGATGACTGGTCAGGGTCCGTTTTATTACTTCAATCGTCATCTGATGTTCCTTGCCATCGGTTTGGCTATAGCGGCGGTGATACTGCGTACCGAGATCAAGCAGATCGAAAAGTACGGCTATATTTTTCTGTTGCTGTGCTTCCTAGCGCTGCTCAGTGTCTGGATTCCCGGGCTTGGTAAATCGGTCAACGGCGCGCGGCGCTGGGTGCAGCTTGGACCGCTCGGATTCCAAGCGGTGGAAGCGGTCAAGTTGATGTTCATCGTTTGGCTGTCGAGTTATCTGGTGCGTTACCGTGACCAAATTCCGGTCAGCCTGAAAGCCTTGCTCAAACCGATCGGATTGGCCTGCATTCTGGTGGCTCTGTTGCTGATTCAGCCGGACTTCGGTTCCTCGGCGCTATTGCTGGCAATCACCTTGTGCATGGTCTGGCTGGGCGGCGCCAACCAGAAGCACATCATCGGACCGGCGATTCTGATTGGCATCGCCATGGGGTTCATCGCCTGGCTGGAACCCTACCGGGTCAAGCGCCTGACCACTTTTCTGGATCCCTGGGCCGATCAGTTCGATTCCGGTTTCCAGCTGGTGCAGGCGTTCATCGCCATTGGCCGCGGCGGGCTGACCGGCGTCGGTCTCGGTGGCAGCGTGCTCAAGCTCGATTATCTGCCGGAAGCACATACCGACTTCATCTTTTCGGTATTCGCCGAGGAATTTGGTTTCATCGGCATCTGCGTGCTGGTGGGTTTATTTGGCATACTCACCTGGCGAGCGTTCCGGACCGGGCTCGGCTGTCTGGAATTGAACCGTCCTTTCGCCGCGTATTGTGCGTTCGGACTCGGTCTATGGATTAGCATCCAGGCCACGGTATCGGTCGGAGTGAATCTCGGCGTACTGCCGACCAAAGGCCTGACTTTGCCCCTGATTTCCTCTGGGGGTTCCAGTCTGATGATGACCTGCGCTGCCATGGGTCTATTGTTGCGCATCAGTTATGAACTTGATCGTGCCCGTCGCCAACGCGGTGAGCGTAGCGAACCGATGCGCGTGGACGCTTCCGGTTTCACCCATATCGCGCCTGCTCAGATGACTGCAGCCCAGCAAGCTGCGCGACTCGGTGGACGTAGCCGTATCGAACCGACAGCGGGAGCTTCGGCATGACCGTGCCGTCGCCTGTGATGATCATGGCCGGAGGAACCGGTGGCCACATCTTCCCCGGCTTGGCCGTGGCCGAAGCCCTTCGCGTACGTGGCGTGCCGGTGCTCTGGCTTGGATCCGAGGGCGGCATGGAAACCCGTTTGGTTCCTGAACATGGCATAGCCATCGAAACGCTCGCGATCAAAGGGCTGCGTGGCAAAGATCTGCGCAGCCTGCTGCTTGCGCCCTGGCGAATTTTTACTGCCGTGCACAAAGCGATGGCATTAATCCGCCGGCATAAACCCGCGGCCGTCGTCAGTTTCGGTGGCTACACCGCCGGTCCAGGCGGTCTGGCCGCATGGCTTCAGGGCCGGCCGCTGCTGGTGCATGAACAGAATCGTGCACCGGGCATGACCAATCGTCTGCTGGCGCGCATTGCCGATCAGGTCATGACCGGATTTCCCGACAGTTTTCCCGGTATCGAGAGTCGCGTGGTTGGCAATCCGGTGCGGCCGGAAATCAGTGCACTGCCTGATCCCGCCATACGCTTCGTTGGGCGCGATGCTGCCCTGCGTGTGTTGATTCTGGGTGGCAGCCAGGGTGCGCGTGCCATCAATGCCGCGTTGCCGTCGGTGTTTGCCGCTTTGCAGCCAAAGCAAAGTTTTGTCATTCGCCACCAGTGCGGCGAAAAAATGCTGGAGGAGGCGCGGAGCGCCTACGCCGCCGCCGGTGTCGAAGCCGTTATCGAGCCCTTCATCCAGGACATGGCACAGGCCTATGGCTGGGCGGATGTCGTCATCGGACGGGCCGGCGCCTTGACCGTGGCCGAACTCTGCGCGGCCGGTGTCGCCGGCATCCTGATTCCGCTCCCGACTGCAGTCGATGACCATCAGGCCATTAATGCGGAATACCTGCAGCACAGCGGTGGCGGGGTCTGGTTCCGCCAAGATGAAAAACTGACGAAGAACCTTGCCCGGGAGCTGGCCAATCTGGCAAATGATCCGCAGCGGCGGCTGGCTATGGCTAATGCCGCACGCGCTGCAGCCTATCCACAGGCGGCAAACGATGTGGTGGAATTGATCGTTCGGGAGATGGCGGCATGAAGCGGCGTTTATTGAAAGACGGTGATCTGGCCCGCGCCTTCCCACGTATCCATTTCATCGGCATCGGCGGATCGGGCATGAGTGGTATCGCCGAAGTGATGGTTACCCTGGGCTATCAGGTCAGTGGTTCCGATCAAAGCGAGAGCCAGGCCACACGACGCTTGCAGGACATGGGTGCGACTGTGTTCAAGGGCCATGCCGCAGGGCATGTCGACGGCGCCGATGTGGTTGTCGTATCAAGTGCCATTAAGGCAGACAACCCCGAGCATCTGGCTGCCCGTGAAAAACGCATTCCGGTGGTACCCCGCGCCGAAATGTTGGCCGAACTGATGCGCTTCAAGCGCGGTATTGCCATCGCCGGCACGCACGGCAAAACCACCACCACCTCGCTCACCGCCAGTGTGCTGCGCGAAGGCGGCATGGATCCGACCTTCGTCATCGGTGGCCAGCTGCTGTCCGCTGGTACCAATGCCCAACTCGGTTCCGGTCAATGGCTCGTGGCTGAAGCCGATGAGAGCGATGGCAGCTTCCTGCGACTCAATCCCTTGGTGGCCGTGGTCACCAACATCGAAGCCGATCACCTGGAGAATTACGGCGGTGATTTCAATCGCGTGAAACAGGCGTTTTCGGAATTTCTGCACCGGCTGCCGTTCTATGGCTTGGCCGTGCTCTGCATCGAAGACGATGAAGTGCGCACTCTGGCCGATGAAATGCCGCGTCACTGTCTGACCTACGGTTTCCGTGACGCCGCCGAAGTGCGCGCCAGCGATGTCCATCAGCTCGGCGGCCAGATGCATTTCAAGCTGCATTTGCCCGATGGCCTGACTCAGGCCGTGGCCTTGAACATGCCGGGAAAACACAATGTGTTGAATGCCTTAGCCGCCGCTGCGATTGCCTGGCAATTAGGCGTCGATCCGGAGGCCATCGCCAAGGCGCTGAGCGAATTCCAGGGTGTTGGACGCCGTTTCAACATCAAAGGCGAACTGGCCTTGACGCAGGGTATGGCGCTGATGGTCGATGATTACGGCCACCACCCGAGCGAACTGGCGGCGGTGTTCGCCGCCGCGCGCGGCGGCTGGCCCGAAAAACGTCTGGTGGTGGCTTTCCAGCCGCATCGGTATTCACGTACGCGTGATCTGTTCGATGAGTTCACCGCCGTGCTTTCCGAGGCCGATGCGGTCGTGCTGACCGATGTCTATGCCGCCGGCGAAGCGCCGATCATCGGTGCAGATGCCAAATCTCTGGCGCGCTCGATACGCACCCGGGGCCGCTTGGATCCAGTAGTGGTCGGACCGGCGCAGGAATTGCCGCGGGTTCTGGCCGATGTACTCAAAGACGGCGATCTGCTGTTGATGATGGGTGCCGGTGATATCGGTGCGGTCGCCAATGAACTGGCCGCGAATGGACTTGAAAGGAAGCAAGGCGCATGAAGCTGATGAACGATCCCGCCCGTTTCGGACGCGTCGCCGTATTGATGGGCGGCAGCAGTTCCGAGCGTGCGGTATCGCTGGATTCCGGAAGCAATGTATTGGCCGCGCTGCAGGCGCAGGGCATCGATGCCTTTGCCGTGGATGGCCTTCCTGCATTGCTGACTTTGTTGGTCGAAAAGAAAGTCGATCGGGTATTCAACATTCTGCATGGCAACAAGGGTGGTGGAGAAGACGGCGTGTTACAGGGCCTGCTGGAGGCGTTCGGGGTGCCCTATACCGGGTCCGATGTGCTCGGTTCTTCGTTGAGCATGGACAAGATCCGCACCAAGCAAATCTGGTTGTCGGTGGGTCTGTCGACGCCGCGCTATGCGCGTCTGGCGCCGGGCGCTGATGTCGCCGCCGCCGCCCGTGAGCTCGGGCTGCCGGTCATCGTCAAGCCGTCCTGCGAAGGTTCCAGTGTCGGTGTCAGCCGGGTGTTCGCCGAAAGCGATCTGGCTGCTGCGGTTGATCTGGCCAAGCGCTATCCCGGTGAGCTGTTGATGGAACAGATGATTGTTGGCCAGGAATACACGGTCGCCATCCTCGGCGAGCACGTACTGCCTTCGATTCGCATTGTGCCAGCCGGTGAATACTATGATTACCACGCGAAATACGTGGCCGATGATACGCAGTATCTGTGCCCCGGACTTGAGGGCGCCGACGAACAGGCCATCGGCGCACTGGCGCTGGCCGCGTTCCGGGCAGCCGGATGCCTCGGCTGGGGTCGCGTTGATGTCATGCGCGATGCCGACGGCCGTTTCTATCTTCTGGAGGTGAATACTGCCCCCGGTATGACGTCACATTCTTTGGTGCCAAAGGCCGCCAAACAGGTCGGTATCGATTTCGACACCCTGTGCTGGCTCATTCTGGAATCAAGCCTGGGAGATACGCACTGATGCCCATCTTCCGCCGCCTGCTGCTCGGACTGCTGGTGCTGGCCATTCTGGCTACGCCGGTGATTGCCGTGCTTAACGGCTGGGTCGGCGGACTGCATTGGCCGATGCAACGCCTGCAAGTGACCGCACCTTTTGCTTTCGTCGATCAGGACAAAGTCCGCACCGCGGTACTACCGTATCTCAAAGACGGCTTTTTCGCAGTGGATCTCAATGCCATCAATGCCAAGCTGCAGACATTGCAGTGGGTCGAGCGCGTCGAGGTCCGTAAGCAGTGGCCGGACACCCTCATCGTGCAGATCCATGAGTACCGGCCTCTGGCGGTCTGGAACGGGACGCAGATGCTGGCCGAGCAGGGCTCGGTGTTCGCGATGCCGAAGGCTCGGTTGCCGGCATTGCCATCTTTCAACGGCCATCCTTTGCAGGCGACCGACATGGTGGCTTTTTACGGCAAGGCGCAACCGCTGTTCCAGTCGGTCGGTCTGGCCATCACCGAACTCAGCATCAGTGAACGCAATGCATGGCGCATCGTGCTTTCCGATGGTCTGGTACTGGATATCGGCCGCAATGACGCCGATGCCCGCTTATCGCGCTTTGTGGCGCTGTTGCCGAAAATCAAACGGGAAGAGCCGCGCCGTCTGGTGCATGCCGATCTGCGTTACACCAATGGATTCGCGTTGACCTGGCGCGCGCTTGCCGCACCAGTACCGGCCGAACCGCCAACAAACCCACAGGAACCCGTCTGATATGAGCCGCAGAAGTGATAAATCCCTGATCGTCGGACTGGATATCGGAACCTCCAAGGTGACGGCTCTGGTCGGCGAATACTCCCTCGATAGCGATGAAATCGAGGTCATCGGATTGGGCACCCATGATTCACGTGGCATGCGCCGTGGTGTCGTGGTCGACATCGAATCGACCGTGGAATCGATCCGCGGTGCCATCGAGGAAGCCGAAGTAATGGCCGGCTGCGAAATTCGCTCGGTCTACGCCGCCATCTCGGGTTCGCATACCGAATGCCGCAGGTCGTCCGGCATCTCCCCGGTGGTCGGCGGCGAGGTGCATTACCACGATCTCGAGCAGGCGCTGCAAGCCGCCAAGGTGGTAGCCATTTCCTCCGATCAACGCATCATCCACGCCATACCACAGGAATACATCCTGGATAATTTCCAGGAAGGCGTGCGCAATCCGGTCGGCATGTCGGCGGTGCGTCTGGAGCTGCACGCACTGCTGATTACTGCCGCGACTTCAGCCGCATCCAATATCGAAAAATGTATCAGCCGTTGCGGTCTGCAGGTCGATGGCCTGGTACTGTCATCGCTGGCGTCCTCGCATGCTGTGCTGAGCATGGATGAAAAGGAATCCGGCGTGGTGTTGGTCGACATGGGGGCCGGCACCACCGACATCGCGGTCTATGCCGGCGGTTATATCCGGCATGCTGCCTCGTTACCGATCGGCGGCGACCAGGTCACCAATGATATCGCCCACATCCTGCGTACCTCCACGCCGGATGCCGAGCAATTGAAAATCCGTTACGCCTGTGCATTGGCGCAATTGACCCGCGCCGATGAATCCATCCAGGTGCCGGGCGTCGGCGGCCGTGCGCCGCGCCGTCTTGCCCGGCAATCGCTGGCCGAAGCGGTGCAAAGCCGTTACGAAGAGATCTTCGAGCTGGTGCATGCCGAATTGCGGCGTTCCGGTTTTGAAGAGTTCGTACGTGCCGGCATGGTATTGACCGGCGGTGCCGCACGCATGGAAGGCGTGGTCGAGCTGGCCGAGGAAATCCTGCACATGCCGGTGCGTGAAGGCATTCCGCAGAACATCCAGGGATTGGGTGAGGTGGTGGGCAATCCCACTTATGCCACGGCAGTCGGTTTGATGCAGTGGGGACGCATGAGCGACAACCCGCGCCGACCGGGGTTCCGCAGTCCAAATGCAGCTAGCGGTTGGTTCGGAAAGATCAGTAAGTTCATTAAAGGCGAGTTGTAAACACACATAAAACCAAAGAGGACATCATCATGGCGTATTTCGAATTAGTGGAACAGGCTGCACCCAATGCAGTCATCAAAGTGGTCGGCGTCGGCGGTGGCGGCGGTAATGCCGTGGCGCATATGGTCAACTCGGGCGTGGAAGGCGTCGAGTTCATCATGGCCAATACCGACTCCCAGGCCATCAAACAGTGCGGTGCCAAGACCCATCTGCAGCTCGGCACCAATGTCACCAAAGGTCTCGGCGCCGGCGCCAATCCGGAAGTCGGCCGTCAGGCTGCGTTAGAAGACCGCGATGCCATCGTGCGTGTGCTGGAAGGTGCGGACATGGTGTTCATCACCGCCGGCATGGGGGGTGGTACCGGTACCGGCGCTGCACCGGTGGTTGCCCAAATCGCCAAAGAACTCGGCATCCTGACCGTTGCGGTCATTACCAAGCCGTTCCCATTCGAAGGACGCCGGCGCATGCAGACCGCATTGCAGGGTATTGAAGAGCTGGCCAAGCACTGCGACTCATTGATCACCGTACCCAACGAGAAATTAATTACCGTGCTCGGCCGCGACGCCACCATGATCAGCGCGTTCAAGGCTGCCAATGAAGTGTTGATGGGTGCGGTCCAGGGTATTTCGGAACTGATTACCCGTCCGGGCATCATCAATGTCGACTTCGCCGATGTTCGCACCGTGATGAGCGAAATGGGTCTGGCCATGATGGGATCAGGCACCGCACGCGGCGATGACCGCGCCCAGGCAGCCGCCCAGTCCGCCGTCAATAACCCGCTGCTGGACGAAGTCAATCTGCATGGTGCCAACGGTGTGTTGGTAAATATCACCGCCGGTCCGAACTTTACCATGCGTGAATTCGACGAAGTCGGTAGCACCATCGAAGGCTTCGCCTCCGAGGATGCCACTGTCATCGTCGGTACCGTGCTCGATCCGAACATGGGTGATGAAGTGCGAGTGACCGTGGTGGCGACCGGTCTCAATCAGGCCCGTGGCGGCAAAGCCGCTCGGCCGGTATTGGTCGAGCCGGTGCAGGATTGGCGTCAGGCGGGCACGGGCACCCATGGCCCGGTGCCGTTTGATCCGGTCGATCCGCCCGGCCTCGGTGGCATTTCCAGCACCCTGCGCCGTTCCGGAAGGACCGAACCCACCACCGCTGCCGCCGCCCCAGCCACGGCCTTGAGTGATCTTGCCCACAGCGGTGGTCAAAGTTATTTGGATATCCCTTCGTTCCTGCGCCGCCAGGCAGACTGAAGCCATCCAAGGCAATATCCCTGGGCCGTTGTCCTTGCGGTCCCAGGCTGTTTCGGCCCGGCGGGCATCCGTCGGGCCCTTTCTTTGGTCAAACATAGGTTTTTGATTTACAATAAACTCGTAAATCCCTGATAATTCAACAAGCCGACGTCATTTTCAGGCCAAAATTTATCTTTCATACACCAATGAGTCCTTAGAATCACCGCATGATTAAGCAACGTACATTGAAAAATGTCATCCGCGCCACCGGCGTGGGCCTGCATAGTGGCGAAAAAGTGTTCATGACCCTGCGCCCTGCTGCGGTCAATACCGGGATTGTGTTCCGCCGTATCGATCTCCCGGTTCCGGTTGAGGTCAAGGCCCAAGCCCATCTGGTTGGTCACACCCAGTTGTGCACCGTGTTGGTGGATGAAAACAATGTCAAGATTAAAACCACCGAGCATCTATTGGCGGCGTTGGCCGGCTTGGGTATCGACAACGCCTATATCGATTTGTCTTCCGAAGAAGTGCCAATCATGGACGGTTCGGCCGGCCCGTTCGTTTTCCTGATTCAATCCGCCGGTATCGAGGAGCAGAACGCGCATAAGCGCTTCATCCGAATCACCAAAACCTTGCAGGTTAGCGACGGGGACAAATGGGCCCGTTTCGAACCCTATGAAGGGTTCAAAGTCGGTTTTACCATTGATTTCAAACATCCTGCGTTCAAGAGATCGGCCGCCAATGCCGAAATCGACTTCTCAACCACCTCATTCGTTAAAGAGGTCAGTCGTGCCCGCACCTTCGGGTTCATGAAAGACATCGAATACATGCGCGACCGCAATCTGGCCCTGGGCGGCAGTCTGGAAAATGCCATCGTTCTCGATGATTACCGCGTGGTGAACGAGGATGGACTGCGGTTTGATGACGAATTCGTTAAACATAAAATTCTGGATGCCATCGGCGATCTGTATTTAATGGGTCACAGCCTGATTGGTGCCTATTATGCCTATAAATCAGGGCATGGCCTTAACAATCAATTGCTTAGGGCCCTTATTGCCGATCCGAGCGCATGGGAAGAGGTGGTGTTCGAGGAAGAGACTTCCCCGATTTCGTACGCCAATCCGGTTTTGGTTAGCTGAACTGAACCTGAAATAATTCAAGCATTTAACTTTATTTTAACCGGCTATTAACCCTTTGTTGCCGCTTTTCCCCCGACAATGACCTATGCCATCAGGTCGGTGTTCGGCGCGAAACCGACATCGACCTTGATCCGGATTTCCCGGGCATGAAGCCCAAGCGACTGCGCCGCCACCAAGACCTCTTGGCTGTGTAAGCGGAGTTTGTTTTTCCAGACCGGACTGGCGGCATGAAAAACCAGTCTATCGTCATCCCAGGACACCAACCGGCATTGCCGGGCTAGGGCCGGCGGTAGACTTCGACGCAGTCTCTGATCCACGTTCGCCAATGCATCGGCGCGCGTAATCAGGGCCCCGAGGCCGGAGCTTTTGAGCGCGGACAGCGCGGATTGCTCGGGTTTTGCGGGTTTGTCCGCGCCCATGAAGAATTCCAGAGATTGTCCTGTAATGCTGAACATCATACTCGTTTCAAAATACCTGAGAGCTCCAAGGAAATTTAATCTGCATGACCGCCGTACCGCACTGGTTTTCGGCGGCGCGGTCTTGGCTGTACTGGCCCTGGTGTTCTTGATGGGCATCGCGGCCAGCCGCGCCGTTGGTGGTCTGCAGCTCAGCCACCTGCAGCAACGCGTGGCCGAACAGGATCGTCAACTCGTCGAAATCAAAGCTGAGAACCAGCGCGACATGAATGCCATGGCCCTGCGGCTCGCTGAACTGCAGGCCCAGGCCAACCGCTTGAATGCCCTCGGCATCCGCCTGACCCGCGACAGCAAGCTGGCCGGTGGCGAATTCGATTTCGAGAAGACTCCGGGCGCCGGTGGTGCCGAAGACGCCGAGGACGTGTCCGCGGCCGATTTGAATAGCAATCTCAAGCAGGTCAGGGCCGAATTCGAAAGCTCATCCCGGCAGCTGTCCGTGCTTGAATCCATGCTGTTTGAACAGGAGTTGGAGCTGAAATCGCAGCCAACCACCCGCCCGACCGACAGCTATGTGACCTCGGACTTCGGTTATCGCATGCATCCGGTCCTCGGCGGTCGTGCCCACCACAATGGCATCGATTTCGAAGCCAATATTGGTGATCCGGTGCGTTCGGCCGGCAACGGCCTGATCAAATTCGCCGGTTGGAAGACAGGTTTCGGCAATGTCGTCGAAATCGACCATCAGAACGGCTACGTCACGGTTTATGCCCATAATTCCGCCTTTACCGTCAAGGAAGGCGATGTCGTGCGTGCCGGCCAGGTGGTGGCCAAAGCCGGTTCGACCGGCCGTTCGACCGGGCCGCATGTGCATTTCGAAGTGCATAAAGACGGCCGCCCGGTCAATCCGCGCGCCTTTCTGGATAAATCCCGCGGCTAAGACTTGATATACCAAATTCCGCCCACAGGTTAAAATATGCGGCTATCCCCGGATGGCCGCTTTTTTTGGCGCCTCCAGGGCTCACTCCTGCGTAAGCAGGAACCACCATCACCGGCTTAACCATGTTCAATCAACTTCTTACCAAGCTTTTCGGAAGCCGCAACGAGCGGGTCCTGCGCCAATACCAGAAGAATATCGCGCGGATCAATCAGCTGGAAGAGGGTCTGAAAGCACTCGATGATGCGGCTCTCAAGGCTAAAACCGATGAATTCAAGCAACGCATCGGAAAGGGCGAGGCCCTGGATCAACTGCTTCCCGAAGCCTTCGCGGTCTGCCGCGAAGCCTCCATCCGTACCCTTGGCCTGCGCCATTATGATGTCCAGTTGATCGGCGGCATGGTGCTACACTCCGGACGCATCGCCGAAATGCGTACGGGCGAGGGCAAAACCCTGGTCGCAACTCTGCCGGTCTATCTGAATGCACTGTCAGGCAAAGGCGTGCATGTGGTGACGGTCAACGATTATCTGGCCCGCCGCGATGCTGCGACGATGGGCAAGCTTTACAACTTCCTCGGATTGAGCGTCGGAGTGGTGGTTCCGGGCATGCCGCATTTGGAGAAGAAAGACGCCTACGCAGCCGATATCACCTACGGCACCAATAATGAATACGGGTTCGACTACCTTCGCGACAACATGGCCAGCAGCAAGGAAGAGCGTTTCCAGCGCGGTCTGAATTTCGCCATCGTCGACGAAGTCGACTCCATCCTCATCGATGAAGCGCGTACTCCGCTGATTATTTCCGGTCCGGCCGATGAATCGCCCGAGCTGTACGTTAAGATCAACCGGATCGTGCCGAAATTCGTCAAACAGGAAAAAGAAGACGGTGAAGGCGATTTCTGGGTCGATGAAAAGTCCAAGCAGACCCATCTCTCGGAAACCGGCATGGAGCGCGCGGAGCAGCTGTTACATGAAGCGGGTATCCTCGCTGAGGATGATGACCTGTATTCCGGAAACAATCTGGCGGTGGTCCACCATCTGAATGCCGCCTTGCGTGCCCATGCCCTGTATCAGCGTGATGTCGATTACATCGTGCGCGACGGCGAAGTCATCATCGTCGACGAATTCACCGGCCGCACCCTGCAGGGTCGCCGCTGGTCCGATGGCCTGCACCAGGCCGTCGAGGCCAAGGAAGGCGTACCAATCCAGCGCGAAAACCAGACCCTGGCTTCGATCACCTTCCAGAATTATTTCCGCATGTACGGCAAGCTCGCCGGAATGACCGGCACCGCCGATACCGAAGCCTACGAATTCCAGAACATCTACGGGCTGGAAGTGGTGGTCATCCCGACCCACCGTCCGATGATCCGCAAGGACGATCCCGATCTGGTCTACCTGACCCGCGATGCCAAGTTCAAAGCCGTGGTCGAGGATATCCATCGCTGTTTTGACGCCGGTCAGCCGGTACTGGTCGGTACCACCTCGATTGAAACCTCCGAACTGCTCTCCGGCGAGCTGAAGAAAGCCGGTGTACCGCACGAAGTCCTCAACGCCAAACAGCATGAGCGCGAAGCGCATATCGTGGCCAATGCCGGTGCCGCCAAGGCGGTCACCATCGCCACCAACATGGCCGGCCGCGGTACCGACATCGTGCTTGGCGGCAGTCTCGAGGCTGAACTTAACGCGCTTGGCGCCGAGGCCACTGAGGCTGAGCGCGACGGGGTAAAGGCCGTTTGGATGGTCCGTCACGAGCAGGTGGTCGCTTCCGGCGGCCTACACATCATCGGCACCGAACGTCATGAGTCACGACGCATCGATAACCAGCTGCGTGGCCGATCCGGCCGCCAGGGTGACCCAGGCTCATCCCGTTTCTACCTGTCGCTGGAAGACAACCTGATGCGCATCTTTGCTGCCGACTGGGTGCAGACCGCCATGCGCCGGATGGGCATGAAGGAAGATGAAGTCATCGAATCCGGTCTGGTCTCGCGCCAGATCCAGAATGCTCAGCGCAAGGTCGAGGCGCACAACTTCGATATGCGCAAGAACCTGCTTGAATACGATGATGTCGCCAATGACCAGCGCAAAGTCATCTACCAGCAGCGTAATGAACTGCTGGAAGCCGATGATGTCTCAGAAACCATCCTGGCCATCCGCGAAGACGTGGTTGAGGAGCAGGTCCGTAAATTCGTGCCGCGCGATTCAATCCATGAACAATGGAATCTGCCGGGGCTGGAACAGTTCGTGCTCGAGAACTTTTCGGTGAATGTCGATCTGCAGGCGATGCTGGCCGCTTCCGACGAAATCGATGATACCGCCATCGCCGATGCCGTTCAAAACGCGGTTACCAGCCACTTCGCGGACAAGGAAGCGCAAGCTGGACCGGAAATGACACGTCAGATCGAAAAACTGCTGATGCTGAACGTGCTCGACCAGACCTGGAAAGAGCATCTGGCGCGCATGGACTATCTGCGTCAGGGCATCCATCTGCGCAGCTATGCCCAGAAGCAGCCGAAGCAGGAATACAAACGCGAGAGTTTCGAGCTGTTCTCGGAAATGCTCGATAAGGTCAAGCTCGATGTCACCTGCATGCTCGCACGCGTGCGCGTGCGTGATGAGAGTGAGGTATCTGCGATGGAAGAGGCCGATCGCCGCCGCCACGAGCAGCAGGCCAGTCAAATGAATTTCCAGCATCCATCCGCTGGCTCGGCCAGCGCCGATGAGGAACTGTCCGATATGGGCGTCATCAAAGCCGCCGGTCCGAAGGTCGGCCGCAATGATCCCTGTCCCTGTGGCAGTGGCAAGAAATTCAAACAATGCCATGGGCAGATCGGATGATACGTCGAGCCGTAACCCCCCGCGTGGTGCCGGTTGCCGCCGGTGTGCTGACCGATGCCAGTGGCCGTGTATTGCTGGCGCGTCGTATTAGCGGCCGTGATCTGGCCGGTGCCTGGGAATTTCCAGGCGGAAAGATTGAACGCAATGAAACTCCCGAAGAAGCACTGAGGCGGGAGCTCAAGGAAGAACTCGGCATCGATGTGTTGGCCGCCGAGCCGCTGATGTCGGTGCCGCAGCATACCGGCAGCAAAAGCATCATGCTGGATGTATTCAAGGTCACCAAATACAGTGGTCAGCCGCGCGGCCTAGAAAATCAGGCCTTGGCCTGGGTGCCGAACAGCAAATTGCGGTCCTATCCGATGCCGCCGGCCGATCTGCCGGTGGTGGCCGTGCTGCAGAAGCCGCCACATTACCTGATTACCCCCGAGCCCACCACCGATACCACACGCTTTTTGCGCGAACTGGATGCAGCCTTGGCCTCGGGTCAGCGCTTGGTGCAACTGCGCGCCAAGACCTGGCAGGAAAAACCCTTGAAGGCGCTACTGACGCTGACCGTGGCGCTGTGCAAGAAACACAAAGCCCAGCTGTTGATCAACGGTCAACTCGGGCTAGCGCATGATTTTGACGTTGGCCTACACCTGACCAGCGATCAGCTGATGGCCCTGCAATCACGTCCGATGGCCGCACGCCTGCCGGTGGCGGCCTCCTGCCACAATCTGGAGCAACTCAGGCACGCGCAGGCGCTCGGTCTGGATTTCGTGGTGCTCGGGTCGGTCAATAAGACCGCCAGCCATCCGGACGTGTCACCGATGGGTTGGAAAGCCTGGCAACAAATGCGGGCAGAAGTGTCCTTGCCGATCTTCGCTATCGGCGGTCTGGGTCCGCAGGATGTCGCCGTAGCCCGCCAGCACGGTGCACAGGGTGTAGCCGCTATCCGTGCATTCTGGCCGAATCTAGCCTGATTGCCGTGATGATTGTCTGATAAGAGAAATGCGGCCTCAGGTCGCATTTTTATTGATACCCCGCCGCCAGCGTTCGGTAGCGGACCAGTAGATGCTGCGTCCAGTGTTCCAGACTGGCCAGATCCCCGTCATTGATCAGGACATCATCCGCCATGGGCAGGCGCCCGGCGCTGTCGAGCTGTGCAGCCATCATCGCCGTCGCCAGTTCCTCGGATGAGCCGTCGCGGGCGCGGATACGGGCCACCTGCAGTTCCGGCGGAGCTTCCACGATCAGAACTCGGTCAAGCCAGCCGTAAGCGCCGGCCCGGCTCTGCGGACTGAGTAAGGGGATTGCCACGGCGACAATACGGGCATTCGATGCGCTACTGCGTTGCTGCAGCGACTGTTGGATAGGTGGATGCAGAATCGCTTCCAAACGGGTTTTTGCAGCGGCATCGGCGAAAACGTAAGCACGCAGTGCAGCGCGTTCGAGTGTGCCATCGCGTTTGATGAATTGCGGACCAAGCTGTTCGGCGATTTCAGCCAGAGCTGGCATGCCCGGCGCGACCAGTTCGCGGGCGATGTCGTCGGCATCAATGATCTCAGCGCCACCCTGCTGCAGTATCCGGCACACCACGGATTTTCCCGCGGCGATTCCGCCAGCGACCGCAATCCGCAGTGGCATCAGTGACCCGTGGCCCAGTTCAGGTAGATGCCGAGGAAATCGGCACCGGAAATGAATTGAATCCAGCCGGCGATGGCCAGGTATTGACCGAAAGGAATCTGGGTATCGCGGCGTTTGCCGGCGGTGGCCAACCAGAGACCGCCGATGATTGCACCGACCAAAGACGACAGCAGCAGCACCGGCAGGACCGCCTTGATGCCGCACCAGGCACCGATGACCGCCAGCAGTTTGAAATCTCCTTCACCCATACCGTCCTTGCCGGTCAGTAGTTTGAACAGGCGGGTTACCGACCAGAGACTGAGATAGCCGGCCACCACGCCGAGTATGGCCGAGACCGGATCGATATACAAAGTAATCAGGCTGGCAATCAGACCAAGCCACAGCAAGGGCAGGGTGATCTGGTCAGGCAGCAGCGTGGTGCGCAAATCGATTCCGGATAAGACCACCAATGCCGCCGTGAATGGCAGTGCGAACAGCAACTGTAGGGAAATACCGAAGCGCCACACACACAGCGCGAACAGAAGTCCAGTAATCAGTTCGACGGCCGGATACTGCCAGGAAATCGGAGTTTTGCAGGCACTGCATTTGCCGCGCAGCAGCACAAAGCTTAGCAGGGGGACGTTTTCCCATGCCGAAAGGGCATGGCTGCAGTGCGGACAGGCTGAACGGCTAAGCACCAGGCCGGACGGTTTCGGTTCGTAGACTTCTGGAAGCGCCAGAATCTCACGCGCCTCCTGGCGCCAGGCCCATTCCAGACGCGCTGGAAAACGCAGAATCACTACATTGAGGAAGCTGCCGACCAGCAGGCCGAGTCCGAATGTCAAGGCGATCAGCAAGACCGGATTGGCCTGCAACATCGCCAGCATCAAATGGCCGCCGCCAGCTTAAACACCGGCAGGTACATGCCGATCACCATGGAGCCAACCACGACACCGATGACAATCATCACCATCGGCTCAATCAGGCTAGACAGTGCATCCACGGCGTTATTCACTTCCTGTTCGTAGAACTCGGCGACTTTATAAAGCATGGTGTCGAGTGCGCCAGCTTCTTCGCCGATGGCGGTCATCTGCATGACCATGTGCGGGAATATGCCGACCTGTCTCATGGCGACGTTCAGCGGATAGCCGCTAGCAACGTCGTTTTTGATACGCATGACTGCGTTCTCATAGACGATATTGCCGGTGGCGCCGGCAACGGTGGCCAGCGCATCAACCAGCGGCACACCGGCTTTGAAGGTCACTGCCAGCGTACGCGAGAAGCGTGCGATGGCCGAGTTGTGCATGATTTGGCCGATGACGGGTATTTTGAGCAGGAGGCGGTCGACGAATTCAGCGAAGGCACGCGAGCGTTTCAAGCCACTGATGGTTAGGAACACGCCGCCGATGATGATGCCCAGAATGAGCCACCAGTAGGCAATAAGGAAGTCGGAGACTTTAATGATCAGTTGGGTGAACGCCGGGAGATCGGCGCCAAAACTCTTGAACAGGTTCTGGAATGTCGGAACCACAAAGATGAGAAGGATTGCCGATACCAAGATCGCGACCACGATGACCACGGCCGGATAGAACAGGGCCTTCTTGATTTTGCCCTTCAAGGTTTCAATGTTTTCCTTATAACTGGCGATGGTTTGCAGCACGGTATCGAGGACGCCGGCGTTTTCGCCAGCATAGACCAAGTTCTGATATAGCTTGTCGAAATACAGAGGATGTTTGGACAGTGCTTCCGAGAGTGCGGTGCCGCTGGCGATATCGCTCCCGATGTTTTGCAGTAGATTCTGCATGCGAATGTTTTTTTGTCCGCCGGAAACGATACTGAAAGCCTGCACCATTGGAATGCCGGATTGCATCATGGTGGCGAGCTGACGCGAGAATACTGCGATATCCTGCGGACTGATGGTTTTACCGGCCGCACCGAACAGCGGTTTAGCCTTGATCTTGACCTCCAGATTGGCGATGCCACGTTTGCGCAGATCAATTCTCAGTGCGGTTTCAGACTTCGCCGATTCCTCGCCTTTCATCTTGACGCCACGTTTGTCGGTGCCCGACCAAGTGAACTGCTTCAAGATGACATCGTTGCCGACGCGTTTTTTCATGCTTTTTGCAGCAGCGGAACGGGTAGCAACCATAGTTTAGTCCTTGCTCACTCGGTTGATTTCAGCCAAGCTGGTAATGCCTGCCTTGACTTTGATAAGTGCAGAACGGCGTAGATCGCGCACACCGGATTCCTGCGCGGCCCGCGCGATTTCAAGCGCATTGCCGCCGGCCAGAATGATTTCCTGGATTTTTTCTGTCATCGGCATGACTTGATAGATACCGGTACGTCCTTTGTAGCCTTCGGTGCATTCATCGCAGCCAACCGGTTCATATAAAGTGATGCCTTCGTTAATTTCTTCCTGGGTGAAGCCTTCCTTGAGCAGTGCTTTAGATGGCAGCGGTATTGTCATCGGACGTTTGCAGTCGTGCAGGCGGCGGGCCAGACGTTGGGCGATGACCAGGGTGACCGAAGAGGTAATATTGTAAGGTGCAATGCCCATGTTCATCAGACGGGTGATGGTTTGCGGAGCATCGTTGGTGTGCAGGGTTGACAGTACCAGGTGGCCGGTCTGCGCGGCCTTGATGGCGATTTCCGCGGTTTCCAGATCACGGATCTCGCCGACCATGATGATGTTCGGATCCTGGCGCAGGAACGAGCGCAATGCCGCCGCAAAGGTCATGCCCTTCTTGTTGCTGACCTGCACCTGGTTGATACCCGGAACGCGGATTTCCACCGGGTCTTCGGCGGTCGAGATGTTGACCTCGGGCGTATTCAGGATGTTCAGTCCGGTATACAACGATACCGTTTTACCCGAACCGGTCGGGCCGGTGACCAGAATCATGCCATAAGGTTTGGCCAGCGCCTCCTGATAAATCTGCATCTGGTCGGGCTCATAACCGAGCTTCTCGATCCCCAGCTTGGCAGCGGAGTTTTCCAGCAGACGTAGCACGATCTTCTCGCCGAACAGGGTCGGCAGGGTGCTAACGCGGAAATCCATCTGCTTGGTTTTGCTGAGATTGAGCTTGATGCGGCCGTCCTGAGGCACACGTCGTTCGGCGATGTCCAGCGCTGCCATCACTTTCAAGCGCGCGGCAATGCGCGGATGCAGACTGATCGGAGCCTTGGCAACGACGCGCAGAATGCCGTCGGTCCGGAAGCGGATCCGTGACTCGGTTTCATAGGGTTCGAAGTGGATGTCGGAAGCACCACGCCGAATGGCATCAGTCAGCTGCTTATTGACGAATTTGACCACCGGAGTATCGTCGGCCCGGTTGTCGGCCGTGTCATCGATAAGCTCTGTATCACCGCCGACGGTCTCCAGATTGATGAGATCATCATCACCACTGTCATCGAGGGTGTCGGCCCGATTGCTATATGCCAGCTCAATCGCCTTGCGCAGGGCATCTTTTGTCACGATCACTGGCTCGACGATGGAATTGCTGACGAACTTTACCGCTTCCAAGGCTTCAGTATTGGCCGGGTCGGCAATAGCCACGAACAGCTTGCCGCTATGCCGCTGCAGGGGTAGGACTTGTTGTTTATTCGCCAGTTCTTCGGGAATCAGGGTGGCCAGCGATTGGTTTAGATCCATTGCCGATAGGTCAAACAGGGGTAGACCGAACTCGAGTGAAAGTGCTCTGGCCAGCTCGGCGCCACTAACCAGGTTGTTTTCAGCCAGGTATTTATGAATCGGGCGTTTGTCTTGGGCGGCCTCGGTCTGTGCCGCGCGGGCATCGGCTTCGCTCAGGACGCCGTCCTGCACCAGGCGCCGGGTGATTCCGATAATTCCCACCAAATTCGCTGCAGATGCATTCATATTTGATATCTGGCTTTCAGATGACCCATCTGAAGCTTACCGCAAAAAACCCTTTGACAAAAGGGATTTAGCTCATATTTTAAGGGAAAATTAAAAGCAGGCCTGATCATAGCTCAGGGCTTGAGGTCGTTTAAAGAGAGCAATGCAGACCTTTAAAATCGAAGCATATTCATCGAGTTTCTTTGAATATTGGACGAATTTTATCTTTAAGTGTTTAAGCCTCCGAACACTCAACATAAAATAAGATTATTTTTTCAGTTAAAAAAACCCCGCCTTAGCGGGGTTTTAAAGCAGCTATCTGACGATTAACGGCAGTTAGAAGGAAGGTATTTGTCTTCGATGTTACCAGTATTGCAGGTCCAGCTAACCGACCCGGCATTCACAGTCGGTTTCAAAATAAGAGTGGTATTACCAGATGGCAGGCCGGTATAGGTAATGGTAATCGCACCAGCTGTGCCAACGAGAACGCCGCTGACGTTGTTTCCCTTGATGGTATCCGATGCCGGCAAGCCAGCAGCAGTGTTAGTTTCCGGATATGCGTTATTTGACATATAGGTTTCTGCAACGGCGGTTTTAGCGGCGCCGGCAAGGCTAATGCCTTCAGAGACTTTTGCACGAACGGTGTAGTCCTGATAAGCCGGAATGGCGATGGCCATCAGGATGCCGAGGATCGCGATGACGATCATCAGTTCAATTAAGGTGAAGCCTTTTTGCATGGATTTCATAATGTATCCCCTTGGGAATAATGTTTGCGCTGGTAGGTGGTTACAAACTGCGGCAGCCTAGAATTGCAACTACCGTGGACTTGCCTGATTACGATGCGCTTAAGTTAGCAGCTTCGCAAGCGTTTTCTTCGAAACCGTCAGCGCCCGCTAAAAATCTTTAGAAATAGGCACTTAATTCGAATATCAGCGGGTCGTTTTGGCCGATATTTGGCTAAAAGTGACGCTGAGCGTCACATTATTCCATCCCCAGCTTTTCCATTTTGTAGCGTAATGCGCGAAACGTGATGCCGAGTTGTGCGGCTGCTTTGGTCTTATTGAATCGACAGGCTTCCAAGGCCGCTTGGATTTGGGCGCGTTCGAGTTGTTCGAGCGCTTCCGGCAACGCTTTGGGAATGCCGGCGTCAGCGTCGTAGTATTCCGGACGATTAAATTGCAGATGCTCCGCTTCAATGACCGGCCCGGTGGCGAGCACAGTGGCGCGCTCGAGGATGTTTTCCAGCTCACGGACATTGCCCGGGAAGGCGTGTTGCAACAGCAAGGCTTCAGCCGCTGCACTGAGTCGCATCTGCTCCTGTGAACCACTGTGCTCGGTGAGCTCGGCTAAAAACGCACGTGCCAGGGGCAGGATGTCTTGGCGGCGTTCGCGCATGGGCGGTACGTGCAGCTCGATGACATTGATTCGGTACAGCAGCTCATGGCGGAAACGCTTGCCGGCGGCTTCCTGTACTAGATTCTTGCGGGTAGCCGAGATGATGCGGATATCAATGGCTGTATCGGCAAGGCTTCCGATGGCGCGTATGCCGCGATCTTGGATGGCCTTATGCAGCCTGATCTGAAATGACAGGGGCAAGGCATCCACATGGTCGATAAAAAGGGTGCCGCCTTGGGCCATCATAAAGGCACCGGACTTGCCAAAAAAAACCGTATCAAGTTGATCGGCTTCAATGGCATCGCATTGCACTTCCAGGAACGGTGCACGATTACGTGGACTTTGCTGATGGATTTTTTTGGCTACCACCTGTTTGCCGACACCGGCTTCGCCGACGATCAGGACGGGAGCCAAACTGCGAGCGAGTCGCTCGATTTGTTCGCGGAGATGTTTGATGATGCTGGATTCACCGACCAACTCCGAGGCCGCGGGACGGGATTGTTCGCGCAGGGCCAGCGCCTGGTCCACCAGCTTGCGCAGAGTGCCAAGATCGACCGGCTTACTGACGAAATCATAGGCGCCGGCTTTCAGGGCATTGACCGCCGACTGCACATCCCCGAAGGCGGTAAGCATCGCAATCGGCATGTTGGGAAAATGTTCATTGACATAGCGAATCAGATCGATACCGCTGCCATCATCCAGACGCATGTCGGTCAGGCAAAGATCATAGTGACTCTCATCCAAAAGCAGTTTGGCCTGCTGAACGCTTTCGGCTGAAACTACCTGCAGCCCCATCCGCGACAAAGCCATGCCCAGGAGATCACGAATATCGCGTTCGTCATCAACAACTAAGGCAGTAGGATTTTGCATGCTCAAATTATAATGGAGTCTCGCTTCCGATGCATGCTCTTACTCATCGGTGATCGTCCAGCAGTGTTTGACCATCGCAAAGATGCAGACTGAAACGGCTTCCTCCGCCAGGAATCGTTTCATAGCATAACTGTGCTTGATTAGCATCTGCGAGCTGCTTGGCGATATACAGACCCAGGCCGGCGCCATGGTGACTGGTGGTGTAAAACGGCATAAATAATTGCTCGCGCTCTTTTAGCGCAATGCCCGGACCCCGGTCACTAATATCGATGACCGGGGTCCGGCCATCCATGCGCACACTAATGCGGATCTCGGTCGCAATATGCGGGACATGTCCGTATTCAAGTGCATTGGTCAGCAACACGGTCATGATTTGATGCAGATGCAATTGATCAAAAAGGGCATGTACCGGTTCTGGTATCGACTGCAGATGTATCAATGCGCGGTCATCTGGATGCGTGCTCAGGTGTTCGGCCACCAGATTGGCCAGGAAGCCATTGATTTCGAGAATCTGCGGATTGGCGGTCTGGCGCCGGGCCAGTCCAAGAATATTTTCGATGATGCCGTTCAGGCGTTTACTCTGGTTGCCGATGATCTCCAGCATCCGGCGGTCACTTTCGTTGGTCGTTTCCGATTCTGCCAACAATTGCTGGGCATAGCTGATAGCGGCCAGAGGGTTACGGATTTCGTGTGCGATACTGGCCGAGAGCCGACCGAGATTGGCGAGCTGAAGTTCATCGGCACGTCCGGAAAAGATTCGGCTATCCTCGAGAAACACCAGATAGTTCAGCTCATTGAGTGCGATGGAGACGAAACGCGGGATGACCGTCGGTCCACCTTCGTAAAGACTGAGTGCTTCAGGTCGCTGTTCCGGGTGTTTGCACCAAAGCTCAAGCCGATTGTCGAGCTCCTCGGAAAACTCCCAGAGCCTCTGGCCGTGCTGCACAGATTGTCGGCTCAATTGTCCGGCCGCTTCATTACTGAGCAGAACCCGGTGGTGGCGATCGAGCAGAATGACGCCGGAGCGCATGCATTTGATGATCTGTTCGTTCATCTGCGCCATTTCCGCAAGCTGCAGGCCGCGCGTTTCGGCCAATGCCTGGCTCAGTTTGGCCTGATTGGCCAGCAACTGGCAGAACAGCACGGTTGCGGCATAACTGGCAGCGAGCATCAGGGTCTGCACCACATCGGCATTGGCTTCACTCCGTAGGCGCACCATCAGGTAGTGCGCGAACAGAAGGGCGATGGCCATGACGGTCAGTGCACTGCTCCGGCGTTGGCTCAGTAGCAAACCGGCGGCGGCCATGTTGACCAACATCATCAGGGCCACCCGCTGGAATTCGGATTGCAGCAACCAGGCCAGGACTGCGAAAACCGCCATGTCTACGCTCAGGCCCGCGATCAGTTGACCGGGCTCTGTTCCTAGACGGTCCCAGACCAACAGCAGGGCGGCGCTGACCAGATAGGCGCCGCTCAGGACCTGGAGGGTTTCTAGATTGACCGGATTTGGCGTCGGTGCGTACGGGCTGAATACCCAAAGCGCAAGCAGGGCGGCCTCCAGGCAGCGGAACAGCGCAAAATAGTAAAGCTCGCGCTGGCGCAATAGGCCATCGGTTGCCCGGGCAAAGGCTGGAGCCATTGATTTCACTTGCTTTCGTGGATTGGCTGAGCATCAGTATAAGCATGAGCCCCGCTATTTTTGCCATTGGCGCCGGAAAAAGCGACAATAGTGCCCCATTACGGGACTTTCCCGTTCAACCCAGGTGTCGAATGAATTTTCACGAATATCAAGCGAAACAATTGTTTGCCGATTACGGTATCGCTGTTCCCAAGGGCATTGTGGCCCGGACGCCGGATGAGGCGGTGGCTGCCGCCAGGCTGATTCCCGGTGATATGTGGGTGGTCAAGGCCCAGATCCATGCCGGTGGCCGTGGCAAGGCCGGCGGCGTCAAGCTAGCGCGCTCCTTCGATGAGGTCAAACAGTATGCCAAAGCCATGCTCGGCACCAGCATGGCGACCTACCAGACCGCCGGTGTGGAATTGCCGATTGACTCCGTGCTGATTTGCGAAGGTACCGATATCGCCAATGAAATGTACCTGTCGGTGCTGGTCGACCGTGCCAGCAAGAGCATCACCTTCATCGCTTGCGCCGAAGGCGGCATGGATATCGAACAGGTCGCCAAGACCAACCCGGACGCCATCAAAGCCGTGCATGTCGATTTCGTGCAGGGCCTGCAGGCCTATCAGTGCCGCAAACTCGGATTTGAACTGGGGTTGAATGCCAAGCAGGTTGCTCAGCTTAGCAAGATCATGCTCGGCCTGTACAAACTGTTCAATGAAAAAGATCTGGCGTTGGTCGAACTTAATCCGTTGGCCATCCTCAGCTCGGGCGATCTCGCTGTGCTCGACGGCAAAATCAACTCCGATGACAATGCCACCTTCCGGCATACGGAACTGGCCGCCATGCGCGACATCCGCCAGGAAGACAGCACCGAAGTGCTGGCTAGCCAGCACGATCTGAACTATGTGACCATGGACGGCGACATCGGCTGCATGGTCAATGGTGCCGGTTTGGCCATGGCGACCATGGACGTGATTTCGCTCAGCGGCGGTTCGCCCGCCAACTTCCTTGATGTTGGTGGCGGCGCCACCAAAGAACGCGTCACTGAAGCCTTCAAGCTGATCCTGAGCTCGGATAAAGTCAAGGCGATTTTCGTCAACATCTTCGGCGGCATCGTCCGCTGCGACATGATCGCTGAAGGCATCATCGCCGCGGTCAAGGAAGTTGATGTAAAAGTGCCGGTGGTGGTGCGCCTGGAAGGCACCAACGTCGAAAAGGGCAAGGAGCTGCTGAAAAACAGCGGTCTGGCCATCACTGCCGCCGATGACATCAACGACGGCGCCCAGAAAGTTGTGGCCGCTGCACGCGCCTGACCCTCACCCCGACCCTCTCCCGGACCGAGAGGGTGAAAAGGAAAAAATGATATGAGCGTTCTCGTTAACAAAACCACCAAAGTCATCGTGCAGGGCTTCACCGGCACGCAAGGTACTTTCCACGCCCAGCAGATGCTGGATTACGGCACCCAGGTCGTGGGTGGCGTCACTCCTGGCAAGGGTGGCAGCCAGCACATCGGTCTGCCGGTGTTCAATACCGTGAGTGAAGCCGTCAATGCGACCGGCGCCGATGCTTCCGTCATCTATGTGCCGCCACCGTTTGCGGCTGACGCCATTTTGGAAGCAGCCGATGCTGGCATTCGAGTCATCGTTTGCATCACTGAAGGCATTCCGGTACTCGATATGCTGCGCGTCAAGAACAGCCTGAAGGCCTTTCCGGAAACCGTGCTGATTGGGCCGAACTGCCCCGGCATCATTACCCCGGGCGAATGCAAAATCGGCATCATGCCGGGCCATATCCATTTGCCAGGAAAAATCGGCATCGTCTCGCGCTCCGGCACGTTAACCTATGAAGCGGTCAAGCAGACCACCGACGCTGGCCTCGGCCAGTCGACCTGCATCGGTATCGGCGGTGATCCGATGCAGGGCATGAACTTCATCGATTGTCTGAAGCTGTTCCAGGCCGATCCGCAGACCCTCGGTATCATCATGGTCGGCGAAATCGGCGGCAGTGCCGAGGAAGAGGCGGCCGAGTTCATCGCCAAACATGTCACCAAACCGGTCGTCGGCTTCATCGCCGGTGCCAGCGCACCAGAAGGCAAGCGCATGGGCCATGCCGGCGCCATCGCTTCGGGCGGCCAAGGTACCGCCGCCGGCAAATTCGCTGCGCTGGAAAAGGCCGGTGTGACCACCGTGAAGTCGCCGGGCGATCTCGGCAAGGCCATCGCCGCACGCATGGCGGCTCTGTAAAACGTCACTTGCAACGTAATCAAAAGGGCGAGCCGCGTGTTCGCCCTTTTTTTCGCCTCTCCATTACAATACCCGCATGAATGACACCCTCCGACTGGCGCTGGCGCAACACGATTTCCCGGTCGGGGCGTTGACGCGCAATGCCGGCAAGATTCTGCAGCTGGTCGAACAGGCCAAGGCAGCAGGCGCCGATGTGCTGCTGTTTCCGGAACTGGCCCTGAGCGGCTATCCGCCGGAAGATCTGCTGCTGCGTCCGGGATTCCTCGCCGACTGCGAGCGCACCCTTGCCGAAATCGCCGTCAAGATTCAGGGCATTACCGTGGTGTTGCCGTCGCCGCGTGCAGTCGGTGCGGTGGTGTTCAATGCCGCCAATATCATTCAGGACGGCATCGTCGTCGCGGTCTACCACAAGCAGGAACTGCCGAATTATGCGGTGTTCGACGAGCGCCGCTATTTCGCCGCCGATGCCGATCCCTGCACGTTCACGGTCAAGGGCGTCACTTTGGGTGTCATCATCTGCGAAGACGTCTGGTTCGCCGAACCGATTGCCCAGTGCGTGGCTGCCGGTGCGCAACTGGTGCTGGTACCCAATGCCTCGCCGTTCGAGCATGGCAAAACCGCGCAGCGTGACCGTCTGTTGACTGAGCGCGTGCGCGAAACCTGCACTGCCATCGCTTATCTCAATACCGTTGGCGGTCAGGATGAAGTGGTGTTCGACGGATCCAGCGTACTGGCCGATGCTGATGGTGCTATCCATGTCAATGCCGAATGTTTTGCTGAACATTTGTTACTTGCCGATTTTGATCCGGCCTCTGGAAAGTTCCGGAAAGTCGAATGGTCGGACGAGCGCGACGAGAGTTTCGAATCGTTGGCATACCGCGCCATGGTGCGTGGCATCCGCGATTACTTCGGCAAGAATGGATTCAGCAAGGCGCTGCTCGGACTGTCCGGCGGTGTTGATTCGTCCCTGGTGCTGGCCTTGGCAGTGGATGCCCTCGGTGCCGATAATGTGACTGCCGTGCGTATGCCCTCGCGCTATACCGCCAATCTCAGCAACCATCTGGCCGAAGCCCAGGCCGGCAAACTCGCTGTCGCGCTGGACACCATCGCTATCGAAGCGCCATTCAAGGGCTTTCTCGAGGCCTTGGCGCCGTCGTTCGTAGGCTTGCCTGCGGATGTGACCGAAGAGAATCTGCAGTCGCGCTGTCGTGGCAGCTTGATGATGGCCCTGGCCAACAAGAAGGGCGGTCTGCTGCTGAGCACCGGCAATAAGAGTGAATATGCGGTCGGCTACGCCACCATATATGGCGACATGTGCGGTGCTTATGCGCCGATCAAGGACCTTTATAAAACCGAGGTATACGCTGTGTGTGCCTGGCGCAACCGGCAGGGCGATGGCGAGGTGATTCCGCAGGCGGTCATCGACCGAGCGCCATCGGCGGAGTTGCGCGAAAACCAGACCGATCAGGACTCACTGCCGCCATATGCCTTGCTGGATGCCATCTTGAAAGCCAGCATCGACCATGAGCGCAGCCCGGAAGAAATCATCGCCGAACTGACACCGCACTGGCCGAACCATGATGTTGCACATGAAACCATACGCATGCTGCGTCTGGTTCGGATTTCGGAATGGAAGCGCCGGCAGGCCGCGCCGGGGCCGAAACTGTCGCGACGCGCCTTCGGCCGCGAACGTCGCTACCCGATCAGTTCGGGCTACGGCGCCTGATCAGTTTTCGATTTCACCCGCAAACGGATTGAGGTGGTTCCAGCGGGAACGCCGGCTCGGCCAGTTACCCGTCAAATAGGGGTGTTCCGGATAATTGCTTTGCAGTACCTGTCGGGCATCCTGGGACAGGCCATCCTGGCCGAGTTTCTTGTATGAGGCGGCCAGCAGGGCGACCGCATCGTCATCGAAATCGGATTGCGGATAGGTTTCCAGCACGTATTTGGCACGACCCACTGCTGAAACATAGGCGTCGCGCTCATAGTAGTACATACCGACGGTAAGGTCATGTTGGGCCAGACGGTTGCGCAGATAAATCATGCGCTGACGTGATTCCTCGGCATATTTGCTGGTCGGAAAGCGACGTACTACATCATTGAAGTCGTTGAAGCTCTGCTGGGCTGCGCCCAGATCACGCGCCGAGCTGTCGAGTCGGGCGATTTTAGCCAGCCAGCGGTTTTCGCGATCGAAGTTGATCAGTGCTTTCAGATAGTAGGCGTAATCGATGTCCGGATTGGTCGGATAGGTCTTGATGAAGCGGCTAATGGTGGAGGTGGCCTCTTCGGGCTTGGCCAGTTTGTATTGGGTATAGGCCAGATTGATCTGCGCTTTTTCCGAGAGCTCACCGTAAGGAAAGCGTGCTACCAAGCGGACAAAAGTGCGCTCAGCGGTATCGTAATTCTGGTCTTCAAGTTGTTTGATGCCCAGCGCGTACAGCGGCTCGAGCTCCAGGGTTTCGGTTTCCGGCTGTTTTTTAGTTCCATCCATGCCGAAAAATTCCTTCGTCGTCTGGCAGGCGCTCAGTGAAGCCAACAAAAACAGGATGGCGAGCAGACGGGAAGGGGTGGAAAGCATCATAAATTTCATAGTTAAGCGCCAAATCGGCAATTAGTGGATAATACCCTAAGCTCGCATCGAGCTCCACGATTATTTCCCGCGCGAAGCGCTAAGCCATTGATTACATGAACCAGACCGCGCTAGCTGCCATTGAAGATAACGAACCCGAATGCATTGAAGCCACAGTACCTGAGCATGTGGCGGGTCGACGTTTCGACCAAGCCCTGGCCGAAATGTTCCCCGAGTTCTCGCGCTCGCGTCTGACCGAATGGATCAAGTCCGGCGATGCCTTGCTCGATGGCGAAATCGTCAAGCCGAAAGTGGCGGTCAACGGCGGCGAAACCGTCACGCTGGCCGCCCGCCAGCAGGTGGAAACCGATGCCGTTGCCGAGAATATTCCGCTGGAGGTGCTTTACGCCGATGCTGATGTGCTGGTGGTCAATAAGCCCGCCGGGCTAGTGGTGCATCCGGGCGCCGGTAACCCGCGTGGCACCATGGTCAATGCCCTGCTGCATTACGATCCCGAACTGGCGCAGCTGCCGCGTGCCGGCATCGTGCATCGCCTGGATAAAGACACCTCTGGCCTGATGGTGGTGGCACGTTCACTTCGAGCGCATGCCGGTCTGATCGAACAATTGTCATCGCGCGCCGTGCACCGACAGTATGTAGCGGTGGTGCAGGGCCCGATGGTCGCCGGCAATACCGTGGATGCCCCAATCGACCGTCACCCGCATGACCGCATCCGCATGGCAGTGTCCAAGCCGGACACCGGTCGCGAGGCCATCACCCATTACCGTGTCCGTGAAAAATTCCGCAGCCATACTGTGGTCGAGTGCCGTCTGGAAACCGGGCGCACCCATCAAATCCGTGTGCACATGGCTTATGTCAAACATCCGCTAATCGGTGATCCCCTGTACGGCGGCTCGTTCAAGCTGCCGAAGGCCGCCACCGAGGCCCTGGTTGAGGCGCTCCGCGGTTTCCGCCGGCAGGCCCTGCATGCCGAAAAATTGTCCTTCACCCATCCGGTCAACGGCGACACTTTGAGTTTCGAATCGCCCTTGCCGGCCGACATGGTCGCCCTGATCGACACGCTGCGCGACGACACCCGCCAATTCAACGCGGCATGAGCGACATCCTCCGGCCCGACTGGCCGGCGCCGGCCAATATCCATGCCTTCACCACCACGCGTCTGGGCCCGGGTGTTTCCGAGTCGCCCTTTAATCGCTTCAATCTGGGGGCCCGTTGCGGCGATAAGCCGGCGGACGTGAATGCCAACCGCGAGGCGCTGTGCCGCAAATACGCACTGCCGGGCGAACCGCTCTGGCTGCATCAGGTGCATGGCATCCAGGTCGTCAGCGATGACGGCACCCGCGGCAGCGATCCGTTGGCCGATGCCGCGGTCACCGTGCTTCCCGAAAGCGTGCTGGCAGTATTGACCGCCGATTGCCTGCCGGTGCTGTTCACTAATACGGCCGGTAGTGAAGTTGCCGCCGCTCATGCCGGTTGGCGCGGGCTGGCCTCGGGCATGCTGGAAGCCACGGTCACGGCCATGCAATCATCGCCGACCGAACTGATGGCCTGGCTGGGTCCAGCTGCCGGTCCGGAACGCTACGAGGTCGGCGAAGAAGTCCGTCAGGCGTTTCTGGACATCGATGCCGCTGCGGCATCGGCATTTACACCGACCCGGCCGGGACATTACCGTATCGACATGCCGGCCATTGCGCGCCAGCGTCTGGCCGCCTGTGGGGTGTCACGGGTCTACGGCGGAGAACATTGCACGCTGGCCGACATCCGTTTTTATTCGCACCGGCGCGAGCAGCGCACCGGACGCATGGCCAGCCTGATCTGGATGGCATGACTTCCGGCAGTGAATGAGCGTGACTTCGGCTGATACACTGCCTGCAACACCTCCCGGGATGTCCTTCATGAAACTTTGCTTATTTGTTTTTGCCCTGATGGTCAGCGCCACGGTACAGGCCGCGACGCCGCAGGAAATCAGCGCGCAATTGCAGGCCGGCGACAAACGTGGCTTGGCCAATGCCGAAGCCTATGCCAAGGCCAATCCGAAAAATGCCGAGGCCTGGAGCTTGCTGACCCGGGCACGGGTGCTGCAAGGAAAAGCTGAGGCGGCGGTGACCGCTGGACAGAAAGCGGTGGCACTGGCCCCCAACAGCGCGCAGGCCCAGTTCTGGCTCGGCAATGCCTACGGCAGCCGCATCGGCGAGGTTGGCATGATGTCGAAGATGAGTATGGCACCGAAACTGCGCGATGCTTTCGAGAAAACCGTGGCCTTGGATCCCAATAATCTCGATGCCCGCACTGCGCTGCTGCAGTTCTATCTGCAAGCGCCGTCGGCGATTGGCGGCGGCAAGGATAAAGCCCTGCTGCAGGCCCGGGAAATCGGCAAGCGCGATGCCGCACGCGGCCATCTGGCGCGTGCCCAGATTCAACTTGCCGACAAGGACAATGCTGGCGCACTCAAATCCTACGAAGCGGCCTATGCCGCCAAGCCGTCCGATGCGGGAATCCGCCTGGCACTCGGCATCGGTTACCAGCAGGCTGAACGCTACAACGATGCCTTCCGCCATTTCCACACGTGGACCGCACAGGATGCCACTGCCGGTGCCGCCTGGTATCAGCTTGGCCGCACCAGCGTGTTGAGCGGACAGCATCTGGAAGAGGGCATTGCCGCGTTGCAGAAATACCTCAAGCTGCCGCGGATGGCCAACGAGCCGGCCAATCAGCACGCCTATTATCGGCTTGGCCAGCTGTATGCCAAGGCCGGAAAGAAAGCCGAAGCACGCACGGCGTTTCAAAGCGCACTGAAGCTTGACCCGGCATTCAAGGAACCGAAAGCCGAATTGGCCAAGCTCTGAGCCCAATCCAAGCTGAACAATGGCCTTGAAGAGCGCCGCCGGCACCCCAATTTCATAGACAGGCGCCTTGGGGCGCAATCCATGAAAGGGGTGCCACATGCGTATCGATAAATTCACCAGCAAATTCCAGCAGGCCTTGAGCGACGCCCAGAGTCTGGCCGTCGGCCGCGACCACAGCCTGATTGAACCGGCTCATTTGCTGCTGGCCTTGATTGACCAACAAGGCGGCAACAGCCTGCCGGTGCTGCGCCAGGCCGGTGTCAATTTGCCGGTGCTGAAGCAGAAGCTCAATGAGGCCCTGGAGCAACTGCCGAAAGTGGCCGGTCAGGACGGGCAGGTCTCGGTCGGAAATGAACTGTCGCGCCTGCTCAACCAGACCGACAAGCTGGCGCAGCAGAATCAGGATCAGTTCATCGCCAGCGAGTGGTATCTGCTGGCAGCAGCCGGCGACAGCGGTCCAGCCGGGCGCGCTTTGAAAGCCGCCGGAACGGAAAAAGCCAAACTGGAGCAGGCCATTCAGGCGCTGCGCGGCGGCGAAACGGTGACCGATGCCAATGCCGAGGAAAACCGGCAGGCGCTGGAGAAATACTGCATCGACCTGACCGAGCGCGCCGAAAGCGGCAAACTCGATCCGGTCATCGGCCGCGATGAAGAAATCCGCCGCACCATTCAGGTGCTGCAGCGCCGCACCAAGAACAATCCGGTGCTGATTGGCGAGCCCGGCGTCGGCAAGACTGCCATCGTCGAAGGCTTGGCCCAGCGCATCATCAACAACGAAGTGCCCGAAGGCCTGCGTGGCCGGCGCGTGCTCGCGCTCGATATGGGCGCCTTGATTGCCGGCGCCAAGTACCGCGGCGAATTCGAAGAACGCCTGAAGGCGGTGCTGAGCGATCTATCCAAGCAGGAAGGTAATGTCATCCTGTTTATCGACGAGCTGCACACCATGGTCGGCGCTGGCAAGGGCGAGGGTGCCATGGATGCCGGCAATATGCTGAAACCGGCGCTGGCCCGTGGCGAGCTGCATTGCATCGGTGCCACCACGCTCGATGAGTACCGCCAGTACGTGGAGAAGGATGCCGCGCTTGAACGTCGCTTCCAGAAAGTATTCGTCGGCGAGCCCTCGGTGGAAGACACCATCGCCATTCTGCGCGGCTTGAAAGAACGTTATGCCGTGCATCACGGCGTGGAAATCACCGATCCGGCCATCGTGGCCGCGGCGACGCTATCGCACCGCTATATCGCCGATCGACAACTGCCGGACAAAGCCATCGACCTGATGGACGAGGCAGCATCCCGCATCCGCATGGAAATCGACTCCAAGCCCGAAGAAATGGATCGCATGGAGCGCCGTCTGATCCAGCTCAAGATGCAGCGCGAAGCCCTGAAGAAAGAGAGGGACCGCGAGTCCAAACAGCGTCTGGACGATCTCGAGCAGGAAATCGACAAACTCGAGCGCGAGTTCAGTGATCTGGAGGAAATCTGGAAAGCCGAGAAGGCCACACTGACCGGCACCACCCGCATCAAAGAGCAGCTCGAGCAGGCACGCCTTGAGTTGGATGCGGCGCAGCGCAAGCAGGACATCGGCCTGATGAGTGAGATCCAGTACGGACGCATTCCGGATCTGGAAAAGCAATTGGGTGCAGCCATGGCGGTTGAGACCCAGGGTTTCAAGCTATTGCAGGACAAAGTGACCGCCGATGAAATCGCGGAGGTGGTCTCGCGCTGGACCGGCATCCCGGTCAGCAAAATGCTGGAAGGCGAGCGCGAGAAATTGCTGCGTATGGAAGGCGAGTTGCACCGCAAGGTCATCGGTCAGCACGAGGCGGTGACTTCAGTGTCCGCCGCCATCCGCCGTTCGCGTGCCGGTCTTTCCGATCCGAACCGGCCGAACGGCTCGTTCCTGTTCCTGGGGCCAACCGGTGTCGGCAAGACCGAATTGTGTAAGGCGCTGGCCGAGTTCCTGTTCGATAGTCCCGATGCCATGGTCCGCATCGACATGAGTGAGTTCATGGAGAAACATTCAGTGTCGCGCCTAATCGGCGCGCCTCCGGGTTACGTCGGTTACGAAGAGGGCGGCTATCTCACGGAAGCCGTGCGCCGCCGTCCATATTCGGTGATCCTGCTCGACGAGGTCGAGAAAGCGCATCCGGATGTATTCAATATCCTGTTACAGGTACTCGATGATGGCCGCCTGACCGATGGTCAGGGCCGCACCGTGGATTTCCGCAACGCGGTGATTGTGATGACCTCCAACCTCGGCTCGCAGCACATCCAGGAAATCGCCGAGCGCCAGGGTCTGAGTCCGGAAGCCTACACGCAGATGAAAGCGGCGGTAATGGGTTCGGTGCAGTCGCATTTCCGCCCGGAATTCATCAACCGGCTCGACGACATCGTGGTATTCCACCCGCTGGCGGCCGAACACATCCGGGCCATTGCCGAAATCCAGACGCGTTCTTTGGCCAAACGTCTGGCCGAGCGTGGTATTAGCCTGCAACTGAGCACGGCGGCGCTGGATCTGCTCGGCGCGCAGGGCTTTGATCCGGTATACGGTGCCCGCCCGCTCAAACGCGCCATCCAGCAGTTGCTGGAGAACACGCTGGCCAACAAGATCCTGGGTGGCGAGTTCGTGTCCGGCGATACCGTCAGCGTGGACGCCGAAGGCACAGGACTGGTTTTTCGTAAGTAAACGGCAAGATCCTATGGGGCCGGCAATGGTGTCGGCCCTGTACAGTGGCTTGACCGGCACCGGCACTGACGCCACAATGCAGACTGTTTGATTGCAAGCGCCCAGGGCGCAAAAGGGTGCAGGGTGTCGTCATCAGATCTTACGGATAAAAAAGGCGCAGAACGCCTGGCGGTGTGGATCATCATCGCCATGGGGCTAGGTATCGTCTTCGGCTGGCTGGTCAATATCAAAGCCATTAGCGTCGACATGTCCTATATCACCCTGCTGGCCACGCTGTTCCTGCGCGCCATCAAGATGATCATCGCACCCTTGGTATTCTCCACGCTTGTCATCGGCATCGCGCACATGGGCAACACTGGCGGCGTCGGCCGGGTCGGCATGAAAGCGCTCGGCTGGTTCGTGGTTGCATCCGTCATTTCCCTGGGTATGGGCCTGGTGTTCGCCAATGTGCTGCAGCCCGGTGCCGGTGCCGGCCTGGCGCCGCCGACTGCCGAGATGATTGCGGCCAGTCAGGAAAAGCTGGCCAACTTCCAGAGCGGCGTACATGATTCCGGATTCGTCGCCTTCGTCACCAACCAGCTGATACCGACATCGATCATCAATGCCGCCGGCGGCAATGCCTTGGGTGAAAACAAGCTGTTGCAAATCGTGGTGTTCTCGTTGTTCTTCGGGGTCGCCCTCGGCTCGCTTGGTAAGTCCGGCCAGACCCTGCAGGACATGATCGAGCAACTGTCGCATGTAATGATCAAGATCACCGGCTACGTGATGAAGTTCGCTCCGTTCGCGGTGTTCGCGGCCATGGCCGGCGCCGTTGCCAATCAGGGGCTTGGCATCCTGTTGACCTATTTGAAGTTCATCCTGTGTTTCTATCTGGCACTGGTCACGCTATGGCTGATGCTGGTCGCGGTCGGCCACTTCTTCCTCGGACGACGCGTGTATTCGCTGCTGCACGAAATCAAGGAAGCTTTCTTTCTGTCGTTCGCGACCGCCTCTTCGGAAGCGGCCTATCCGAAAATCCTCGATGCGCTCGACCGTTTCGGGGTCAGCCGCAAGATTTCCAGCTTCGTCATGCCCCTGGGCTATTCTTTCAACCTCGACGGCTCGATGATGTACTGCGCCTTCGCGGCCATCTTCATCGCCCAGGTCTACGGCATCGAGATGACGCTCGGCACGCAGATCGCCATGTTGCTGACCCTGATGGTCACCTCCAAAGGCATGGCCGGTATTCCCTCGGCCTCGCTGGTGGTCATCGCCGGTACCCTGGCGCAGTTCGGCTTGCCGGTGGAAGGCATGGTGCTGATTTTAGGCATCGATCGCTTCCTCGACATGGGCCGTTCGGCCACCAATGCCGTCGGCAATTCCATCGCCTCGGCGGTCATTGGCAAATGGGAGGGCGAGTTGCTCAGTGAGGAAGACGCCGCCAAGCGGCGCAGCACTCTCGGGCCGGATGCCTGAAAACAAAAAAAGCCGGATTTGATCCGGCTTTTTTACGCATTTCTATGAATCAGGCGTGATACGGTCGGCTCAGTTCATGCACGGCATCCACCAGTACTTTCACATGATCCGGGTTCATGTCGGGCGACATGCCATGACCGAGATTGAACACATGCCCCGAGCCTTTGCCATAGCTGGCCAGTGTGCGTGCCACTTCGGTACGGATGGTGTCAGGCTCGGCATACAGCGTGACCGGATCCAGATTACCCTGCAACGCGACTTTACCGCCGGTGCGCCGTCGCGCTTCTTCCAGCGACACCAGCCAATCAACCCCGACACCTTCGGCACCGCTGGCGGCCAGATCCTCCAAATAGGCGGCATTGCCCTTACCGAATAGAATCAGCGGGGTATTGCCGGCGCCTTCGCCACGGGGCAGGGATTGCGCGATGCGGGTCAGGTAGCGAAGCGAGAATTCACGGTAAATGTGTGGCGCCAGCACGCCGCCCCAGGTATCGAACAGCATCAGTGCCTGAGCGCCGGCTTCACGTTGTGCGGCCAGATAGGCGATGACCGAATCGGTGACCACTTCCAGCAGCTGGTGCATCAATTTGGGCTCATTCAGTGCCAGCGATTTGATGCGTGCGAAGTTGTCGGAGCCGCCGCCTTCAACCATGTAGCAGGCCAGTGTCCACGGACTGCCGGAGAAACCGATCAGGGGTACTCGGCCATGGAGTTCACGCCGGATCAGGCTGACCGCATCGGTGACATAACGCAGTTCGCTATCGATATCGGGAACTGTCAGGCGGGTGATATCTGCTGCAGTGCGGATCGGGCGTGCGAAACGCGGACCTTCGCCTTCGGCGAAACTCAAGCCCAGACCCATGGCATCGGGTACGGTCAGGATGTCGGAAAACAGGATGGCGGCATCCAGGTCGTAGCGCTCCAAGGGTTGCAGGGTGACCTCGCAGGCCAGCTCGGGATTGGTCGCCAGTCCCATGAAGCTGCCGGCCTTGGCGCGTGTGGCGCGGTATTCCGGCAGGTAACGGCCAGCCTGCCGCATGAGCCATACCGGAGTAGCATCAACCGGCTTGCCGGCAATGGTGTCAAGAAAACGGTTATTCATGATTTCGGTTCCGCCACGCCTTGAATGAACATGACCTGATAACCCTTTTTCGAGTGAGTGGCGCGGGCTTTCTCGAATGCTTCGATGGCGGGTTCGGTGTCGAGGAATTGTTCGCGCTTGAGCTGACTTTTGCCGCCGATCAAACCGGACTCCCGCACCAGCAACCAGCCTCCCAGCAGATCCTGCTGCAGGCTGATACTGACATAGCGTGGCGATTCAAGGCCTTGCGGCGGCTGTTGCATGAGAACGCGCATGGCCGCTATTGTATCGCGCTTTCATGCGTTCCGAACCAATCAGGTCTTGAGCAGCGCCTAATACAGCACATAAATCCATCAGTAATGGATGAGCACAGCATAGTCCAAGTCAAGTATATCGGCTTGCTTCAGGTCACTCTTGTTCGGAAGCATGGCTTAGAAAGTTTCGTAGCTGGGCGGCATCGATAGTGTCGGCAATAAATGCCTGACCGATGCCGTGCCATAAAATAAGCCGCAGATTGCCACTGACGGCTTTCTTGTCCAAGCGCATTTGAGTCACTAGCTGATCGATATCCGTCCTATGTGGCAGACCGGTCGGCAGTCCGAATCGTGACAGCAGTCTTTTCAGACGCAGGCTGTCGGCGTCCGATGCCAGTCCCAAGTGCGTCGAATACGCGGCCGCCAGATGCATGCCGATGGCGACCGCTTCGCCGTGGACCAGCGTGCTGTAGTCACCGAGCACTTCCAGCGCATGTCCGAAGGTGTGTCCGAAGTTCAGCAGCGCGCGCTCGCCCTGTTCGGTTTCATCGCGGGCGACCACGCCGGCTTTCTGCCGGCAGCAATGGGCGATGGCTTCCGCCAGGGTGCCCGGATCCTTGGCCAGCAGCTCATCGGCCTGCTGTTCCAGCCATCCGAAAAAACCGGCATCGGCGATAGCCCCGTATTTCACCACCTCCGCCAGACCTGCACGGAACTCACGATCGGGCAGGGTAGCCAGAACCGTGGTGTCGATCCAGACCGCCTGCGGCTGATGGAAGGCACCGACCAGATTTTTTCCGGCATCCAGATCCACCCCGGTTTTGCCGCCGACCGACGAATCGATCATAGCCAGCAGGCTGGTGGGAATCTGGATGTAGGCGATGCCACGCATGTAGCAGGCCGCGGCGAAACCAGCCAAATCACCGATGACGCCGCCGCCCAGTGCCAATACCGTGCTGTTGCGGCTCAAGCCCTGTGCCGCCATCGCTTGCAGCAATTCGGTGAAACGACCAAGATTCTTTTCCGGTTCGCCGGCGGGCATCTGCCAGAGTGGACAATCATTGCGGCCGATAGCGCGTTTGAGTCGCTCGGCATATAGCGGTCCCACGTTGTCGTCGCTGACAACCAGGCAAGGTCCGACAATCGGCAAGGACGCCGCTGTATTGAACAAGCCATCGATAATTCGGATGGGGTAGCTGCGTTTGCCGAGGCTGACGGTCAATTCAGGCATGCGTAGGGTTCCTGTCAATACGGTATTCAGAAATAGCCTGCAGCAGATGCGGACGGATCCGTGACATCGGCATGCGGCTGAGGTCCACGCTGAGATGGGCGCATCCCCGGTAAAGCGGGGTGCGGACTTCATACAACTGCTGCAGCCGATCGGCTCGATCTTCGCTCTGCAACAACGGCCGCTTGCGGTCATTGGCTAGACGCTGCAGTTGTTGCTCGGGGGGTATGTGCAGATGCACCACCAGGCCGCGTTGCCGCATCAGCGTACGATTGTCCTGATTCAAAACGGCACCGCCGCCAGTGGCAATTACTTGATCGTCTTCCGATAACACCCGGGCCAGGGCTTCCGATTCGCGCCGCCGGAATCCGGCCTCGCCTTCCAGCTCGAAAATGTCGGCGATGCTGGCCCCGGTCCGGTTTTCGATATCGGCATCCAGATCCACGAAGGCCTTGCCGAATTGCCGTGCCAGCCATTTGCCATGGGTGGTTTTACCCACACCCATGGGGCCGATCAGGATTAGATTTGACCGTACATTCATGTCTCAATGCTACCATTGCCGTTGATAATCCGTAACGGACGGCAGATGGCTTTCCAGATCGCAATCCTCGGTGCCGGCGACCTCGGTCGGCGTGTCGCGCAGCAGCGTATCGCTGCCGGCGATGCCGTGGCGACTTTGCGCCGTCGGCCGCTGGCCATGCCCGAGGGCGTGCAGGCGGTGACCGGCGATCTCTCGCAGGCCGATGATTTGAAACGTCTGCCGGCCGCACCGGATTGGCTGGTGTTCTGCGCCACGCCGGATGCCCGCAATGAAGCCGCCTATCGTCGCCTGTATGTGGAAGGCTTGGCCAAGGCCTGCGACGTCCTGCAACCTAAGCGCTGTTTGTTGGTAAGCTCCACGGCCGTTTATGCCCAGGATGCCGGCGAGCGGGTGGATGAAACCAGCCCAGCCATGGCACAGAGTTTCAACGGCCGGGTGCTGCGTGAAGCCGAAAGACAAAACCAGATTCACTCCGGCAACCGCGTCCTGCGCCTGAGCGGCATTACCGGTCCGGGCCGGCACATGCTGATCAATAAAGCCTTGTTGGGCGAGGGCATCGCCAATTCCTGGAGCAACCGCATCCATATCGATGATGCCGCCGGTGCGCTTTCCCATCTGCTGGACCTGCCCGACCCCGAACCGCTCTGGATTGCCAGTGATGATCTGCCTGCGCTGCAAATAGATGTGGCCAATTGGATCCGCGCCGGGCATGGCCTTCCGGCCTTGCCGCCCTTTGCACAGGCGCCCACGGGCCGGCGCATTGCCAATGCCCGCCTGAAGGCCAGCGGCTGGCAACCGGTATTTCCGACATACCGGGACAGCTATGCTGTGCCCGGAGTTTGACTGAAATCACATCGGCTTGCCGCAAATCAGGTGACAATAAGCGGCAAGGAGAACGCCCATGGACCCACTGTACAGCACTGCACTGAGCACTTTCGCCGACCTGTTGGCTCAGGCCAAGCAAAGCATCGACCCGGAACCGACCGCGATGACGGTGGCCACTGTCGGCCGTGACGGGAGGCCGGCTGCACGTACCGTATTGCTGAAAGGGTTCGACCAACGCGGTTTCGTGTTCTATACCAATTTCAGTTCCCGTAAAGGCCGGCAGCTCGCGGCCAATCCGCAGGCCGCGCTGCTGTTCCATTGGCGGCACCTGCGTGATGGCGTCCAGGTCAAGATTGAGGGCACCGTCGAGCCGGTCAGCGCCGAAGAGGCCGATGCCTATTTCGCCAGCCGGCCGCGTGGCAGTCAGCTCGGTGCCTGGGCGTCACTGCAATCCCAGCCGCTGGCGTCGCGCGAGCAGTTCGAGAAGCGCTATGCCGATGTCGAAAAACAATATGAAGACGCATCGGTGCCGCGTCCGCCGCATTGGTCGGGCTTCCGTGTCGTGCCCGAGCGCATCGAGTTCTGGTATGGCGCGCAGTTCCGTCTGCACGAGCGGCAATGTTACGAGCGTAGCAATGGTGTCTGGTCCCAGGTGATGCTGTATCCATGACCGGGCCGCAGCGGATCGTGTGCCTGACCGAAGAACCGACCGAAGTGCTGTATGCGCTCGGCGAGCAGGACCGCATCGTCGGCATTTCCGGATTCACCGTGCGGCCGACGCAGGCGCGCCGTGACAAGCCGAAGGTGAGTGCCTTCACCAGTGCCAAAATCGAAGCCATTCTGGCGCTTAAGCCGGACTTCGTTGTCGGCTTTTCCGATATCCAGGCCGATATCGCTGCGGCACTGATCCGTCAGGGTGTGGAAGTCTGGATCAGTAACCACCGCAGTGTGGAGGGTATTCTGGATTACATCCTCCGGCTCGGTGCGCTGGTCGGTGCCGCCGGTAAAGCACGCAGTTATACCGATGGCCTGCGTGCCGATCTGGAGTCGCTGGCTTTGCAGGCGTCACGCCATGCAGTCCGTCCGAAAGTATATTTCGAGGAGTGGGACGAGCCTTTGATTTCCGGCATCCAGTGGGTAGCCGAATTAATCCGCATTGCCGGCGGCGACGACATCCTGCCCGAGCTTGCCGCCGAGCCCATGGCCAAAAACCGCATCATGGCGGATGGCAGCACGATCATCGCGCGGAATCCGGATATCATTTTCGGTTCCTGGTGCGGCAAGAAATTCCGTCCGGATAAAGTAGCGATACGTCCGGGCTGGCAAAACATCGCGGCAGTCCGGAATCAGCAGCTGTTCGAAATAAAATCCCCGATCATTCTGCAACCGGGTCCAGCGGCGCTGACCGATGGCGTCCATGCTATGGCGCAGCATATCCGCGACTGGCATCCGGCTTAATCGTTTTCGCGGCTCAGGCACTCGCCACGCTCACGTGCGGCATCCAGCGCAGTCTGCACCAAGTCCCGCAAGCCGCCATTCTCGAAGGCGGTGACCGCCGCATGCGTAGTGCCATTGGGGGAGGTCACCCGTTGCCGCAGCACATCCGCCGGTTCGCCCGATTCGGACAGCATGCGCGCCGCGCCGACGAAAGTCTGCACCGCCAAAGCGCGCGCGGTATCGGCAGGCAAGCCCTGTTTTTCCGCAGCGGCCTGCATGGCTTCGCATAGCAGGAAGACATAGGCCGGGCCGCTGCCCGAGAGTGCGGTAACAGTGTCCATCTGCGCCTCATCGGAAATCCAGGCACAGATGCCGGTGGCTTCGAAAAGCATGCCGGCGATAGTTTTCTGTTCGGCACTGACCCGCGCATTGGCAAACAGGCCGCTGGCACCGGCGCCGAGCAGGGCCGGCGTATTCGGCATGATGCGCACCACTGGCAGATTGCCGCCCAGCCAGTTCTCTAGCTGCGTGGCGGTGATGCCGGCCGCAATCGAGAGTATCAGAGGGCGCTCGCGCTGGGCCAGATCTTTCAGTTCGGCACAGACGGCTTTCATGGCCTGGGGTTTTACCGCGAACAACCAGACCGCATTGCCGGTTGCGGCGCGTAAATTGTCATCATGCACGGCAAGTCCAGTTTCGATGGCCAAGGCCTCACGGGTCGGTGCATGAGGTTCCGAAACACGAATGCTGGAGTGATCGTAGCCCTGCTTGAGCAGACCACCGATCAGACTGCGCGCCATATTGCCGCCGCCGATGAATGCAATGGTGGGTTTCATATGTCCTCGCTGTGTGACGGTCGTGGGCCGAAAAGGGCGCTGCCAACGCGAACCAAAGTGGCACCGTGCGCAATAGCGACCGGAAAGTCGTCGCTCATACCCATGGATAGGGTATCCATCTGTGGATGACGTTGTTGTAATGTCCGGTAAAGTGCTTGCATGCGTTCGAAAGCCATGCCATTGGTGCTGTGTGCCGGATTGGGGATGGCCATCAGTCCGCGCAGGCGCAGGCGTGGAAAACTGTCGATCAGATCAGCAAGCCTGTTTGCAGCTTCCGGCGAACAACCGGACTTGCCCGGTTCTTCATCGATGTTGATCTGGATCAGCACATTCAGAGGCGCGAACCGGGCCGGACGGTGCTGGGCCAGCAGCGGCACGATTTTTTCCCGGTCAACGGTCTGCACCCAGTCGAAATGTTCGGCCACGGTTTTGCATTTGTTCGATTGCAAGGGGCCAATCAGGTGCCATTCAAGATCGAGCATCGCCAGTGCCATGATTTTGGACACAGCTTCCTGAACATAATTTTCGCCGAAGGCGCGCTGACCCAGCGCGGCGCACTCGGCGACACGCTGGGCAGTCTGGGTTTTCGAGACGGCAAGCAGAGCCGGCGAGTGGCCTTTGGGGGCACAGGCCGCCAGGGCGTTTTGCAGTGACTGCAGGTTCAGGGCCAAATCCGGCATGACTTGTCGAAATACTCTGGGGGGGTATACTGGGTCAGTACTGTGCCATGATAGCCACGGATTAGGGGAAAATATATGGATATCGCCGAGTTGTTGGCATTTTCGGTCAAGAACAAGGCTTCCGACCTGCACCTGTCGTCGGGTCTGCCGCCAATGATCCGAGTCGATGGCGATGTGCGCCGGATCGACATTCCGGCGCTCGATCACAAGCAGGTGCATGCCTTGGTCTACGACATCATGTCCGACAAGCAGCGCCGTGATTTCGAAGAGTTCCTTGAAGTCGACTTCTCCTTCGAGATTCCCGGTCTGGCCCGTTTCCGCGTCAACGCGTTCAACCAGAACCGCGGTTCGGCCGCGGTATTCCGCAACATTCCCAGCCAGATCCTCACCCTTGATGAACTCGGTTGCCCGAAAATATTCCGAGAGCTGATTGAACAGCCCCAGGGCCTGATTTTAGTCACCGGCCCGACGGGCTCCGGTAAGTCGACCACGCTCGCAGCCATGGTGGATCATATCAACAGGAATGAATTCGGTCACATCCTAACCATTGAAGACCCGATTGAATTCGTGCATGTATCCCAGAAGTGTCTGATCAATCAGCGTGAAGTGCACCGCGATACACATGGTTTCGAGGCCGCATTGCGCTCGGCCCTGCGTGAGGACCCGGATTACATCTTGGTTGGCGAGCTACGCGATTTGGAGACTATCCGCTTGGCTCTGACTGCAGCTGAAACCGGCCATTTGGTGTTTGGGACCTTGCACACCAGTTCAGCAGCGAAAACCATCGACCGTATCATCGATGTGTTTCCTGCCGCTGAAAAATCGATGGTGCGTTCGATGCTTTCGGAATCCCTGCGCGCGGTGATTTCACAGAGCCTGATGAAGAAAATCGGCGGCGGTCGAATGGCTGCGCATGAAATTATGGTAGCTACACCGGCTATCCGTAATCTGATCCGCGAAGACAAGGTCGCCCAGATGTATTCCTCGATCCAGACCGGCCAGGCGTCCGGCATGCAGACGCTCGACCAGTGCATGCTTGAATTGGTCAAGAACGGCCAGGTCAGCAAGACCCAAGCCTGGGGCTACGCCAAAGATAAACGCCTGTTCGAATAGGCCACGGAGACGCGCGATGAGCAGTATCGATTTCACCTCGTTCCTGAAACTGATGGCCCACGAAAAGGCGTCGGATCTTTTCATCACCGCCGGCGTGCCGCCATCAATGAAAGTACAGGGCAAGGTTTCACCGATCACCCAGGACCCGCTGACCACTCAGCAGAGTCGCGATATGGTGCTCGAGGTGATGAGTCCCTCGCAGCGTGAGGAGTTCGAAAAGACCCACGAATGCAACTTCGCCATCGGTGCCGCCGGCATCGGCCGCTTCCGGGTCAGCTGCTTCTACCAGCGCAATCAGGTCGGCATGGTGCTGCGACGGATCGAAACCAAGATTCCGACCATCGAAGAATTGAATCTGCCGGTCATCCTGGAATCGCTGGCGATGACCAAGCGCGGCATCATCCTGTGCGTGGGCGCTACCGGTACCGGTAAATCCACCACATTGGCCGCGATGATCGGTTACCGCAATCTGAATTCAACTGGCCATATTATCACCATCGAAGATCCAATCGAGTTCGTGCACAAGCACGAAGGCTGCATCATTACCCAACGCGAAGTCGGCATCGATACCGACTCCTGGGAAAATGCCTTAAAGAACACGTTGCGGCAGGCGCCGGACGTGATTATGATCGGGGAGGTGCGAACCCGCGAAGGTATGGACCATGCCGTGGTTTTTGCTGAAACTGGCCATTTGGTTTTGTGTACCCTGCATGCCAACAACGCTAACCAGGCCATCGATCGGATGATCAACTTCTTTCCGGAAGAACGCCGGGCGCAGTTGCTGATGGATCTATCGTTGAACCTGAAAGCCATCATCGCGCAGCAGCTGGTGCCGACCGTTGATGGTAAGGAACGTCGTGTCGCCATTGAAATCCTGATCGGTACGCCCTTGGTGCAGAACTACATCCGCACCGGTGAAGTGCACAAGCTCAAGGAAGTGATGAAGGAATCGACCCTGCTCGGTATGAAGACCTTCGACCAGAGTCTGTTCGAGCTCTATCAGGCCGGGGAAATCAGCTACGAATCTGCCCTGCAATGCGCTGATTCCCGCAACGAAGTCCGTCTGAACATCAAACTGGCCCAGGGCGGTGATGCTGCCAGCCTGTCCCAAGGCATGGACGACATCAAGATTTCGGAAAACCGTTAACCGGCTTTGATCATATCCGCCACGCGTTCCGCCAGCATGATGGTGGGCGCATTGGTGTTGCCGCCGATCAGCTTTGGAATCACCGAAGCATCCACTACACGCAGACCGCGCACGCCTTTGACCCGGCACTGACTGTCGACCACGGCGTTGGCATCGTCGAGCGCACCCATCTTGCAGGTGCCGACTGGATGGTAGATGGATTCGGCTTTCTCGCGAATGAAGTTTTCCAGCTCGGCATCGCTGTGTACGGCCTTGCCTGGAAATACTTCCGGACCGCGGTAGGCATCGAATGCCGGCTGCGCCAGCAGCTGGCGGGATAACTTGAGCGCCGCCAGCATGACCTTCATATCGTAGCCGCCGTCGTCGGACAGATAGCCGGCATCGATGCGCGGTTTCTGCCCGATGCTGTTGCCGGCCAGAGTTAAGCGGCCGCGGCTTTTCGGGCGTAGAACGCAGGCGTGCAGCGTATAGCCCGCGCCCGGCATCTTGGTGCGGCCGTGGTCATCGAGTTGTGCCGGAACGAAATGGAACTGGATGTCCGGGCGCTCGTCTTCGGCCAGTGCCGAGGTCCAGAATCCTCCGGATTCCGCGACATTGCTGGTGCCCGGGCCTTGCTTGAACAGCAGGAACTGCAGGCCGGCCAGGATCTGGCTGGTCGAATCATAGGTGATGTCCTGCGTACATTTATGTAGCACGCAGACATCGAGATGGTCCTGCAGATTGCCGCCGACGCCGGGGGAATCAGCGACGACCGGAATTCCGTGCTGGTGCAGGTGTGCCGCGGGCCCGATGCCAGACAGCATCAGCAGTTGTGGCGAGTTGATGCTGCCGCCGCACAGAATCACTTCACGGCTGGCGGCTTCGCAGAAACCGCCTTTGCCAGCCACGGCATAGACCACGGCACTGGCACGGCCGTCTTCGAACACGATGCGCGAAGCCGTGGCCTTGGTGATGACTTTCAGATTCGGCCGCTTGCGGGCCGGCTGCAGGTAGGCCACGGCACTGGAGCACCGGCGGCCTTCGCGGGTGGTGGTCTGATACAGACCAAAGCCTTGCTGCCGCGCACCGTTGAAATCATCGGTGGTCTCGAAGCCGGCCTGTTCGACGGCTTCCAGAAAAACCTGGGTCAGCGGATTCAGATGGCGCGGATCGGACACGGTCAATGGGCCATCTGCGCCGTGCAGGGCATCGCCACCGCGCACATTGCCCTCGGACTTCCGGAAATACGGCAACACACTGTTCCAGTTCCAGCCCTCGCAGCCGAGACTTTCCCATTCATCATAGTCCCGGGCATGGCCGCGGATGTAGCACATGGCATTGATCGAGCTGGAGCCGCCGATGACTTTGCCGCGTGGCCACCACAGGCTGCGCTGTTTCAGATTGGGTTCGGGCGCCGTGGTGTAATCCCAGTTCACACTTTTCTGGCCGACCAGTTGCGCGATGCCGGCCGGCATGTGCACTAGCGGATTCCAATCTTCTGCGCCGGCTTCCAGCAGCAGTACACGGACTTCCGGATTCTCGCTCAGACGGTTGGCCAGCACGCAACCGGCGGATCCGGCGCCCACGATGATGTAATCGTACATATTTGGTATTTTAATGATGACTATAAGCAGACTATGCCCGCGGCATAGAGCAGATACTCTAACCATGTCCTGCCGGCCGGTGCTGGACTGTGTTTTAATGATTCACCGCCACAGGATTGCCGTACATGTTCGACAAGCTCGTCCAATTCAGGGAACACGGCCGGCAGACGCCGGCGCTGGCGTGGTCATTTCTGTATTTCTTTCTGTTGCTGACCGCCTACTACCTGCTGCGCCCGGTGCGCGAAGCCATGGGGTCCTCGGCCAATGCCATGGATGTGTTCCCGCTGGCGATGGTGGATTGGTTCGCCGGCCATGGCATCGCTTTGGGTGAATACACCTTGCAGGCGCTGTTCACCGGCACCTTTGTGGTGATGATCCTGTTGCAACCGCTCTATGGTGCTCTGGTCGGCAATCTGCCGCGCCGGCGTTTCCTACCGGTCATCTATGGCGTGTTCATCCTTTGTCTGCTGGGCTTCTACAGTCTGTTCGAGCAGAAAACCGATGGCCGCGGCGCTTTGTTCTTCATCTGGCTGGCCGTATTCAATTTGTTCGCGGTTTCGGTGTTCTGGAGTTTCATGGCCGACATCTACAGTGACACCGAGGCGCGTACGCTCTATGGGTATATCGCGGCGGGCGGTACCATCGGTGGATTTCTCGGCCCCATTCTGGCTCAGATCCTGATCAATGTATTGGGCTCCATTGCACCGTTGATGCTGGTTTCGGCATTCCTGCTCGGGCTGTGCTGTCTATGTATTCATATGCTCGGACGCTGGGCCGATCGCCAGCGCGCCGATTCCCTGAAAAGCGCGGTTATTGGCGGCAGCATGTGGGCCGGCTTGAAATTGGTCTGGCAGACCCCGTTGTTGCGGGCCTTGGCCGGATTCATGATTTTCGGGGTCGGTGTCGGCACCCTGCTGTATAACGAGCAAGCCGCCATCGCCAAAGCATTCTTCCCCGACGAACAGGATCGGACTCAGTTCTTCTCGCGCATCGACCTGATCATCAATGCCGTCACACTGTTCATCCAGGTATTTCTGACTCGCACTTTATTACGGCGCTTCGGCGTGGCGCCGATGCTGCTGATTCCGGCTTTCGCTATCCTGCTCGGTTATGCCGCGCTGTGCGCGGCGCCGGTGCCCTTGCTGGTTGCAGCGGTGCAGATCGCCACACGCGCCGGCGAGTTCTCGCTGTCGAAACCGGCACGCGAAACCCTGTATACCCGCGTTGGCCGGGAATCCCGATATAAAGCCAAGGCATTCATTGATACCGCGGTTTACCGTGGCGGCGATTTGACTTTTTCCTGGGTCCATAAAGGATTGGCAGCAGCGGGTTCCACGGTGGTGTTCGCCGGCGGCTTCCTGGTGGCGGCATTGATGTGCCTGAATGCCTGGCGCGTGATTCAAATCGAAAAACGCATGGGCCGCGAACAAGCTTAAGTTAGCCGTGCATCGGCCGAAGCATCATTTGCGCGGACTCATCCACATCTGGATTTCGGCATGGAACACTTTGTCGCCGTCGGAATCCAGAACATCCACATTCACGGGCAGATCGTAGCCGGCGTCGGTTGAGATGATCGGAATCATTGGCGTGGCGGTGGCGTGCATGCGGCCTTTGGCGCGCTTCAGGTAAGACACGGTCATGCCTTTCGGAATCCAGCGCATGTCCTTCGGCAGGCTGGCATCGGTCATCACGCCGGCGCACAGTTCGGCCAGATTGCACAGGGCAATGGCATGCACGCTGCCGATGTGATTGTGCACGACACGCCGGTCTTTGATCACGGCTTCGCAGCGACTGTATTCAAGACGCGTGATCACCGGCGAGATGCTCCCGAAGTAGGGCGCCTTGAAGCAGACCGCCTTCGAAAAAAACCAGTGGCCAAAAGGCCACTGGCTGATTTTTCCATACAATGCGAGCAATGGCGTCTGCATCAGGCGGCCTGATTGAAGGCCTTGCCTTTCAAGGCGCTGGCGGCGATGAGCTCGCTGTGGTCGAAGTCATCGACGGTGATCGCATCCCAGGTCAGTTCGCGCAGTTCTTCCAGCTGTTTGCGCTCGTCGCTGCTGATCCAGCCTTCGCGCACGCCTTCATCCAGCTGCTCGGTGAAGCTGAGTGCTTCGATATCGGCGTTTTTCAGCGCCTTCTGGAATTTGCGCTCGACCGGTTCGGCCAGAATCACTTTCACCAGCGCGGCATTGATGCGGCCGGCCGGATTGTTGGCGCAGGGCGTCAGGAACACGCCATCGGCCAAGCGGTCGCGGGCGTCCGAGGGCGACATCAGCATGGCAGCGGCGCGGTGCGCCAAACGGTCGCTCGGCTCCTGGGCGCGGCGGCCGAACGGGAACACCAGCAGCCAGAGCAGATAGGCGGCCGGACGGATCGGGAAGTTGCGCAGCGCACCGGACAAGGCCCGTTCGATTTTGAATACGCATTCGTTGAAGGCATAGGCCATCAGTGCTTCATCGGAAGCCGGACGGCCTTCGTCTTCGAAACGCTTGAGCATGGCGCTGGCGATGTACAGCTGGCTGAGCACATCGCCCAGACGGCCGGACAGGCTTTCCTTGAACTTCAGCTTACCGCCGAGCAGCAGCATCGAAGTGTCGGCCACCAGGGCCAGATTGGCCGAGTAGCGGTTGAGCTTGCGGTAGCAGCGTTGGGTCACGCCATGCGTAGGAGCGGCACCGAAGCGGCTATTGGTCAGGCCCATGAACAATGAGCGCACGGCATTGGAGAACGCGAAGCCGATGTGTCCGAACAGGTTGGCATCGAACTGCTTCAGGCGCTGCACCGGATCGGCCAGCTGCGCAGCCTGCATTTCCTTCAATACCCACGGATGGCAGCGGATCGCGCCTTGACCGAAAATCATCAGGCTGCGGGTCATGATGTTGGCGCCTTCGACCGTAATCGAAATCGGCGCAGCCTGCCAGCCACGGCCGAGGTAGTTGCGCGGTCCGAGGATGACGCCTTTGCCGCCATGGATGTCCATGGCGTCTTTGGCGACTTCGCGGGCCATTTCGGTGCAATGGTATTTGGCGATGGCCGAGGGCACCGCCGGTTTTTCACCGCGATCAACGGCAGCGGCGGTCGATTGCGACAGGGCACTCGAGGCGTAGGCATTGCCGGCAATGCGCGCCAATGCCTCTTCCACGCCTTCGAAACGGCCGATGGATAGGCCGAACTGTTTGCGGATGCGCGCATACGCACCGGAAACTACGGCGGCCAGTTTCGCCGCACCGCTGGAGGTGGAGGGTAGGGTGATGGAACGGCCGATGGACAGGCATTCCACCAACATGCGCCAGCCTTGACCGACGTAATCTTCACCGCCGATCAATTGCGACAGCGGCACGAACACGTCCTTGCCGTAAATCGGGCCATTCTGGAACACACAGTTCAGCGGGAAATGGCGGCGGCCGATGGACATGCCTTTGACGTTGCGCGGAATCAGCGCCAGCGTGATGCCACGGTCTTTCTGGTCGGACAACAGGCCATCGGGGTCGTACAGGCGGAATGCGAGACCGACGATCGAGGCGATGGGTGCCAGGGTGATGTAGCGTTTTTCGAAATTCAGACGCACGCCGAGCATATTGGCGCCTTCCCACTCACCTTTACAGACGATGCCAAAATCGGGAATCGAGGTCGCATCGGAGCCGGCGGTCGGGCCGGTCAGGCCGAAGCAGGGCACTTCGCGGCCATCGGCCAGGCGCGGCAGGTAGTAATCCTTCTGTTCCTTGGTGCCGTAATGCAGCAGCAGTTCACCCGGGCCGAGTGAGTTTGGCACGCCGACGGTAGACGATAACGTGGCCGAAACCGAAGCCAGCTTCATGATTACCCGCGAGTGCGCATAGGCGGAAAAACCGAGGCCGCCGTATTCTTTCGGAATGATCATGCCGAAGAATTTATTGACCTTCAGATAGTCCCAGACTTCTGGGGTCAGATCGGCATGCACGTGCGTGGTTTCCCAGTCGTTGACCATGCTGCAGATGGTTTCCACCGGGCCATCGAGAAAGGCTTTTTCTTCCGCGCTCAGCTCCGGCTTGGGCTGGCTGAGCAGGGTCTGCCAATCGGGTTTACCCGAAAATAATTCGCCTTCGAAGCCGACGGTGCCGGCTTCCAGCGCCACTTTTTCGGTATCGGACAGTGGCGGCAGGATTTTGCTGTAAAAACCCAGCAAAGGTGCGGTGATGAAGCCTTGACGGATGGGGCTGATCAGCAGTGGCAGCACGATCAAGGCCAGAACGACAGCGGCGGCGATGACCGAGGCCGAGGATGCCCCGAACAGGCCACAGGCCACCAGGGCGGATCCGCCGATGGCGGCGAATACCGCCAAGGAGAACCGGTGGTAGCTAACGAAAGCAATGACCAGAATCAGGGCCAGCCACGGGGCAAGGATACTCATAACACGCTCCAGAAAATTGGGGTTCAGGGTGATGGCGCCAGGCTTGCGGCGGTAGCCACCATACGCTAAAGTATTGACAGCGTGATGGGGTTTGTCAATACTCCCGAGTATGGAAAAGGTGAAGATGGCATTATGAACACATCGGTCAGCGCGATTAAGGAAAAAAATCGTTTAAAATCATTCGATTGGAAACAGGCTGCATTGGATGCCCTGTCCGAAGGCGGTCTGCAGAATGTCGCCATCGAGATGATTGCCAAAGGCTTGGGAGTCACCAAGGGCAGCTTCTACTGGCATTTTGAATCCCGGGATGCCTTGATTGAGGCGGCGCTCGAATTGTGGGAGTCCCAGGAGCAAGAGCAAGTGTTCGGAAAGCTCGATGCCTTGTCCGATCCGCAGGCCCGGCTGACGGCACTGATTGCCTTGGTGGCCGAAGAGCTCAAAGCCCACAAGATTTTCAGCGAATTGCTCAAGGCCATTGATCACCCCTTGGTCAAGCCGGTGCTGGCGCGGGTTTCCCAGCGCCGCATCGATTACCTCACTGCCAGTTTGCGCCAGGCCGGCTTTTCGCGCAAAGCCGCGCAAAGCCGCGCCATTCTGGTGTATGCGTCCTATGTCGGCTTCCTGCAGTTGAACCTGCAATTGGGCACACCCAAGCTCAGCCATGCCGATTTCGAGCAATACGTGGCGCATCTGACCGAGACATTAATCCCCGCGGTCGGTTAAAATAGGCACGACACCGCCGAAAATCAAAAACCAGAAACGGCGCCCCCCTTTCCTACTCTGAGAGCCTCCGATGAGCAGCCAACTTCCCGAATTGAACGCCTGGATACATACGTATGCAAGCCTGACCGAAGCCGACCAGGTGCATTGGTGTGATGGCTCCGATGAAGAAAACGGCCGCTTGGTCAAAATGATGCTGGACACCGGCGATCTCATGGCCTTGAACCCGAGCAGTCATCCGAACTGCTTCCTGCACCGGTCCAGCGCGTCCGATGTGGCCCGCGTCGAGCATTTGACTTTCGTGTGCAGCAAAAACCGCGAGGATGCCGGCCCGAATAATCACTGGATGGATCCGGCCGAAGCCAAGGCAAAAATGGATGCCCTGTACAAAGGCTGCATGAAGGGCCGCACGCTCTATGTGGTGCCTTACTGCATGGGGCCGATCGATTCGCCGCTGGCGCGCTGCGGTGTGGAAATCACCGACAGTCCGTATGTGGTGATCAATATGCGTCTGATGACGCGCATGGGTGCGGCGGCACTGGCGCGCATCGAGCGCGAAGCTAGCTTCGTCAAAGGTGTGCATTCCACCGGCGATCTCAACCCCGACCGCCGGTTCATCATGCATTTCCCGGAAGAACTCGGCATCCAGAGTTTCGGTTCCGGTTACGGCGGCAACGCGCTGCTCGGCAAGAAATGCCACGCGCTGCGCATCGCTTCATGGCAGGCGCGCCAGGAAGGCTGGCTGGCCGAACACATGCTCATTCTTGGCGTGGAAAACCCGCAGGGCGACACCCATTACATCGCCGCCGCGTTTCCCAGCGCCTGCGGAAAAACCAATCTGGCCATGCTGATTCCGCCGGAAGGCTATCGCGAGGCCGGCTGGAAAATCTGGACGGTCGGTGACGATATCTGCTGGATGCGTCCGGGCGCCGATGGCCGTCTGTATGCGATCAATCCCGAAGCCGGCTACTTCGGCGTGGCGCCGGGCACCAGCGCCAAGACCAACCCGAATGCGCTGGCGATGTTGAACGACAGTGCCATCTTCACTAATGTCGCCGTCACCGCCGACAACCAACCCTGGTGGGAAGGATTGCCGGACGGCGTGCCGGTGAAGGATTGGCAAGGCAGGGATGTCGATCCAGCCAACGGCCCGGCCGCGCATCCGAATTCCCGCTTCACCGTTTCCGCCAAACGTTGCCCGAGCTACACCGCGAAGGCCGAAGATCCCCAAGGTGTGCCGCTGTCCGCCATCGTGTTCGGCGGCCGTCGCGAATCCTTGGTGCCCTTGGTGTTTGAAGCGCGCGACTGGAAACATGGGGTCTTGGTCGGTGCCGGCATGGCCTCCGAAACCACCGCCGCCGCCACTGGTGCGGTCGGTGTGGTACGCCGCGACTCCATGGCCATGAAACCTTTTGCCGGCTATAACTTCGGCGATTACTTCGCGCATTGGCTGTCGTTCGATGTGGCCGGTGCGCAACTTCCGAAAATATTCCACGTCAACTGGTTCCGCAAGAACGCTGCCGGCAAATTCCTGTGGCCCGGCTTCGGCGATAACATGCGGGTGCTGGAATGGATGATCCAACGTGTTGAAGGCACGGCGAGCGGACGCGTCACCGCCATCGGCACGCTGCCTGATGTTGGCGAACTCAACCGCAACGGTCTGGCCCTGACCGATGCCGATCTGGAAACCCTGCTGGCGGTGGACACCCTCGCCTGGCGCACCGAGGTGGGTGCCATCGCGGATTATCTGGAAGAATTCGGCGAGCGCACGCCGCAGGCCCTGTTCGACGAGCTGGAGAAAACGGCTGCAGCCTTGCTGTAGGCCACAGCAGGCGCCCCTCATCCACGCTACCCCGCTTTGGCGGGGTCTTTTTTTGGCTAAGCACCATGGATGCAAAATGGTTCCCGTTCCCGGAATGCAGACAGGTGGGTGAGCACGCACGCCGACAGTATGCGCAAATTAACATATTATTAACATAATGCGGGCGAATTTGACCCCGTCGACGCCCTGAGCCGGGAGGATGCAGGCCGGGATGTAATCCTGGATATGCATTATCCTATTGAAATATATCAATTAAAAACCAATGAGGCGGTTCAGTTTCAGGGCGCTGGAGTGAACATAAATTTTTCATTCAAATGGGTTGGCATATTGTAAAAATTGCGTTAGAGTTGAAAGTGCCTGAACCTCAAATAAATCCCCGTTTGCGGTTCACCAAGGCTCAATTATCAATTTGGAGAGAGACAAAATGTCTAATGTGACTAAGCTTTCAGATGCAATTAAATTTGCATTGTTTGTTGGCGCCGCCTCTTCCGCAGCATCGGTTACCGCCTTTGCCCAGGAAAAAGAAGAAGCCAAAACTTTGGATCGTGTGGAAGTTACCGGTTCGCGTATTAAGCGCGTCGATGCTGAAACCACCCAGCCGGTCGCCGTGGTTAGCCGCGCCGATATCGAAAAATCCGGTCTGACCAATGTGTTCGATATCCTGAACAACATCACGTCTTCGGACGGTTCGGGTCTGTCGACCACCACCACCCAAACCAACGGTTCCGACGGTTCGCAGCAAATCTCCCTCCGCGGCCTGGGCGCTGACCGCACCCTGGTGCTGGTGGACGGCAAGCGTTGGGTGACCGACCTTGACGGTACTGTCGACCTGTCGACCATTCCGGTCGCCATCATCGAGCGCATCGACGTGCTGAAAGACGGCGCCTCCGCCATCTATGGTTCGGACGCCATCGCCGGTGTGGTCAACATCATCACCCGCAAAAACTTCGAAGGCGCCCAGTTCGGCATGTCCTACGGCCAAACCGCGAAAGGCGATGGTGCCCAGCGCGCTGCCGACCTGACCATCGGTGCTGCCGGTGAACGCGCTTCCGGCGTGATGTCGCTGAGCTACTCCGAGCAGGAAGAAATCATGGCCGGCGATCGCTATATCTCGACCGAGCCGTACTATGAATGTACCAAGTACTTCCAGAACATCTACGGCCCGAGCGTCACCGCCTGCCCGTACGGTTCAGGCTCCAACGTTTGGGGTCGCTTCTCTGTCGGCGGCAGCAACAGAACTATGCGTCCCGATGGCAACTACAGTGATGGCTATCAGTTGGCTGACACGCGTGCCTACAGTGGCTTCACCGATGCCTACAACTATTCGCCGGTCAACTACCTGCAGCAGCCGGCCCAGCGTTTGAATCTGTTCGCCGCCGGCCGTTTCCAGGTGACCGACAGCATCACCGCCTACACCCGCGTCAACTACACCAAGCGTTACTCGAACCAGCAGCTGGCCGAAGTGCCGGTCACGGCCTCGGTGGCCGGTGCCAATGGTCCGCAGTGGCGCATTCCGGTCGACGTTGCCATGCCGTTCAACCCGTTCGGCGTCACCATCAACACCTGGAACCACCGTTCGATCGCCGTCGGTCCGCGTAACCCGACCTACGATTACGACATCTTCTCGATGCAACTCGGCTTGGAAGGCAGCTTCGAAATCGGTGAGCGCTACTTCTCCTGGGATCTGACTGCTCAGCGCAATGACGGTCAGTACGACACCAAGGGCACCGGTTACCTGAACCTGTTCAACCTCAAAAACGCCGTCGGTGTCGGTGGTTATGATGCGACCTCCAACAGCCTGTACTGCGGTGCTTCCTACGCTACCCGTATCCTGGGCTGTATCCCGTACAACGTGTTCGGCGGCCCGAACCTGGGTCTGGGTACCAAGATCAATGGCGCCCCGGCTGGCCGAGTGGTCACTGCGGCCGAAGTCCAGCAAATGATCAACTACGTCAGCTACACCCAAGTGGGTACTGCCGGCAACACCAGCACCGGTTACAGCGGTAACCTGACCGGCGACCTGTTCGAACTGCCGGCCGGTATGCTGAGTTTCGCGGTTGGTTTCGAAACTCGTAAAGACCTGGCCTTCGATCAGCCGGATGCCCTCGTGATGGGTGGCGGTTCGTCGGACAACTTCTCCGAGCCGACCCGCGGCCAGACTTCGGTGACCGAATACTTCGGTGAAATCACCGCTCCCTTGCTGAAAGACGTGTTCCTGGCCAAGGAACTGGAAGTGCGCGCTGCTCTGCGTAAATCCGATTACGCGGCCCAGGGTTTTGTGGGTCCAAACTTCACCACCAACGATCCGGGTTCCCCGACCAATGCCATGTATGGCCTGAAGTGGAAGCCGATCGATGACCTGATGTTCCGTTTCTCGATGGGCGAAAGCTTCCGCGCTCCCTCGGCGGTCGATCTGTACGGCGGTGGTGGCGAAAGCTTCCCGCAAGTGACCGATCCGTGCCGTTCGAACGTGGCCGGTACCGCTTGGAACTCTGCGGCCAACGCCGCGGCCTGTACGGCCGCTGGTCTGAGTGGTCCCAACGGGGTCGGTGTGGTGCAAGTCAACCCGCAAATCCGTAGCCTGGTGGGTGGTTCTTCATCGCTGAAGCCGGAATATGGCGACACCATGACTTACGGTTTCGTGTACAGCCCGAGCTGGGTTGAAGGCCTCGACCTGACCGTGGACTACTGGGAAGTCGATCTGTTCGACCTGCAAACCACGCTCTCGGCCGGTAACGTGATGGCCCGTTGCGTCGGTACCAGTGGCTTTACTCCGGATGCCACCTTCTGCGCCAACGTCGAGCGTGATGCTGCCGGCTCGGTCAACTCGGTCCGTACCGCCCGTACCAACCTGGCCCGCTACCGCGCGTCCGGTATCGATCTGGGTGCCGTGTACCGTTGGGATGCTGGCGATTGGGGTAACTTCCGCTTCGCGCTGGACACCAGCTGGCTTGAAAACGGCCAGTCGTTCAACAGCACCCTCAATGTCTGGAACCCCAGCGAAGTCGGTACCTACACCGGTTCGCCGAGCTTCGAGTACCGCAATGTTGCCACCATCGACTGGAGCAAAGGTGATTACAGCGTACGCTGGACCACCCGTACGATGACCAACATCTACGAAGGTTGCTTCCTGTACTGCAACGATTACGACGATTCCGGTAAGAATAACTCGGGCTTCTACGCCGTTCACGATCTGAACTTGGCTTGGAAAGCACCGTGGGATGCCACCATCGCCGTCGGTGCCCGCAACCTGTTCGGCAAAGAACCGCCGATTTTCACCAACAACACCTTCGCCCACAGCTTCGATGCTGCATACGATCTGCCGGGCGGCGCCTACTGGTACATGTCGTACCGTCAGGACTTCTAATAAGGTTCCACCTCTTGCAAGATCTGACCGCCGGCGCAAGCCGGCGGTTTTTTTTGTGTAATCGCTGACCATAAAAAAACGGGCGTTCGCCCGTCATGCGATCTGCGGATGTGCCGATCTTACAAATCGATTTCGACCCGTACATACGGCCGCACGCCGTCGATGCGCTGGTCGGTAATCGGTGCGCTGGCGGTATTGTCCATATTCAAAGAGCTGCGACCCTGGCTGAGCAGGCTTTCGGCGCCGACCGAGACTTTGCCCTTCCACGGGGTCTTCCAGCTGACGCCGGCACCGATGGATTGCAGATTGTCCTGGCCCGGAATCTGCACGACATTGCCGACCACTTCCCCGGACAGCGATTTCTGGCGCTCGGGAATTTCGAAGGTCTTGCGGTCCCATTCGGTCGGGATTCCGTTCGGGAATTGCGATGCCGGAATCAGTTTGGCGCGGGTCAGTTCGCCGTTAATCGACACCCAGCCTTGATTGGTTTTGGCCGGCGACAGATTGAGGGATTTGCCGCCGGTGGCAGGCAAATCGAATTCGGTGGTCATGCGCCGGCGTTGCATATCCGACAAACCAGGCAAGCCCAGATCGGCACCGTCTTGCTTGCGCTGCAGCATCGCCTTGGTTTCCAGGCCTGGGCTATTGATGGCCGGATAGCGTGCCGATTTCTTGCCGAACTGGCAGGAATCCAACAGGCTCAATTGGCTGAAACTGCTGGTCTGCCCCGCGCAGAAGATAGCCATGCCGTTGTCGAAGTTGATGCCATCGACGCCCATAAGCGATGCCAATGGATTGCCCTCACGGGGAGCGCGCACCCAGGCCCGGCTTTTCTTCTGTGGATCATCCTCCAGCACCAGTAGGCCCTCGATCTGTCCGCTATGCACGTTCCAGACCGGAATGACGGTCGGGGTAGTGTTGGTTTTCAACAGCTTCCGGGTCGATTCCTGGCCGAGAGCCGTCGTGCCGAATAACAGCGTGGCGGTCAACAGGGCGAGCGGGGTGCGCTTCATCAGGGCCATTGTAGTCTCCTTGGCCTTGGACGGCAAAAGCGGGCGGAAGTTTCGCCGGAAATGCCGGGCCGGCTCAGTGCAGCCGTTCGCTGGCCGGGGCGGCAGTTTTCGGCCAGAACAGCGACAGGGCTTCCTCGGCGGTGAAGCGGTAGGCCTGACCGCAGAAATCGCAATGCACGCTGATGTCGCCGGTATCGGCGAGGGTGTCCTCGATTTCAGCACGACCAAGACTGATCAACGCGTTCTCCACGCGTTCGCGGCTGCAGGAGCAGGCAAAGGCCAGCGGCTTGGTTTCCAACACGCGTACCGATTCCTCATGGAACAGGCGATACAGGACGTCCTCGGGCGCAAGATCGAATAGCTCGTCGGCACGCAGGGTATCGAACAGCATCTGTGCCCGCCGCCAGTCTTCCGGATCGCAATGCTGTTCGGGCAATTGTTGGAGGAGTATGCCGGCGGCCTGGTGTTCACGGCTGAATAACAGGATTCGGGTCGGCAGCTGTTCGGACTGCCGGAAATATTCCTCGAAGGCTTCGCTCAGACTGGCCGCCTGCAGGCCAACCATGCCCTGATAGCGCTGCGGCTCGCGGTGCTTAACCGCTTCGTTCTCGATGGTGATGGCCAGCATGGCCTTTTCGCCATAGTCCGACGGCTGTAGTGTTTCGGGCACCGGCGCGTCGAAATGTGCGATGGCGCGCAGAGTGCCTTGGGTGGTGCATTCGGCGAACAAGCGGCGCACGCTGGCATCGCCGCGCAGCTGGATTGACAGGCGGCCATTGATTTTTAGGGACGCAGTAAACAAAGCCGAAGCGGCGGTGCATTGGGCGAGCTGATCGGCCACGGCCGGCGGGTAGGCAGTGCGAGCCGCAATGTCACGCCAGGTATCGCTCAGGCGCACCAAGGCACCGCGCACATGGGCGCCCTCGAGCAGGAAGCGGGTCAGGGTGTCGCGTTTGATCGGCATACGTCCTCACGGCGTCTGGATTTGGTTACACTGAATGCCATTTTACGCGCAATCTCCGGAGTTATTGTTTGGCCAGACGCAGTGCATTCAGAAATCGCCTGAAACGGCTGCTGCTCGGGCTGCCCTTGGCTTTCGTCCTATTGACCACGGCACAGGTGCTGGTGCTGAAATGGGTCGATCCCGTCGGCAGCAGTTTCATGGCCGGCCGGATGCTGGATGCCTGGATGGACGGCGACTGGCGCTACCGTGTGGATTACCGATGGCGTGCTGATACCGCTATTTCCCGGCAGTTGCCGTTGGCCGTCGTAGCCGCCGAAGATCAGCGCTTTCCGGAGCATCACGGCTTTGATATCGCCGCCATGCAGAGGGCCTACCAGGGCAATCAACGTGGCCGGAAAATCCGCGGCGGCAGCACCATCAGCCAGCAGCTGGCGAAGAATCTGTTTCTCTGGAGCGGACGCAGTTATGTTCGTAAAGCTTTAGAGGCCTGGTACACCCTGCTGATCGAAACCTTCTGGTCGAAACGGCGCATTCTGGAGGTGTATGTGAATGTGGTGGAGTTCGGTGACGGGGTCTATGGCGCCGAAGCCGCCGCGCGTCGTTATTACGGGATGTCCGCCGGAAAACTCGGCACGGCGCAGGCCGCGCGTCTGGCCGCGGTGCTGCCCAATCCGAAAAAATACAGTGCCGCCAAACCGGGACCTTACGTACAACGCCGCAGTCGCGGCATCCAGCGTCAGATGCAGCGCCTGGGCGGCCCGTCCTATCTTGACGATTGTTGCCGCCGCTGAAACTCAGACCACCAGCAGCGTGATAGCCGCGAAATGACTGGCACTGCCGGCCAGCACGAACGCATGCCAGATGGCATGGTTGTGCTTGATGCGGTCCATCAGATAAAAAACGGTACCGAAGCTGTAGAACAATCCGCCGATGCCCAGCCAAACCAGTTCCGGCGTGCCGACGTTGCGCAGCATGGGGCCGACCGCGAACACCACCATCCAGCCCATGGCCAGATACATCAAGGTCGAAACCAATTCGAAACGGCCGGTGAAGAATAGCTTGAAGATGATGCCGGCCAGGGCGATGCTCCAGCTGATGCCGAACAGCCACCAGCCGCCGTCATCGCGCAGGGCGATCAGGGTGAACGGTGTATAGCTGCCGGCGATCAGCACATAGATCATGCAGTGATCGAGGATTTTGTAGCGCTTCTTGGCCGCCGGGTCATGGGTGGAATGGTACAGCGTCGAGGCGCCGTAAAGGCCGATCAGCGACAGGCTGAAGATGATGGCGCTGGCGATCTGCCAGCCGTTGCCGTACAGCACGGCCAGCGTAGTCAGCACGATGCCGCCAACTACGCTCAGGAATGCCCCGAGGCCGTGGGTGATGGCGTTATAGAATTCGGCGCGGAGATGGTGTTCGCTGTGCATCGCCCATCTTAGCGTGCTTTGATTGGAGCAGGTGCTCAATCAATGCCGAGGGCATGCGCATGCTCTCGCGTGGCCAGGAATTCGATGTCCGGCCAGCGTTCTTCAGTCAGCTGAAGATTGACCCGGCTCGGTGCAATGTAGACCAGTTCACCGGCGGCATCGATGGCCAGATTCTGTGCGGCTTTTTCGCGAAACTCTTCCAGTTTGCGCACATCCTTGCAGCGAACCCAGCGTGCGGTGCTGATTGAAATCGGTTCGAAACTGGCATCCACCGAGTATTCGTCCTGCAGCCGGTAGGCGACCACATCGAACTGCAGCATGCCGACCGCGCCGAGAATGAGATCATTTGACATCAGAGGACGGAAGAACTGAGTGGCGCCCTCTTCCGAAAGCTGAGCCAGACCTTTCTGCAGTTGCTTGAGTTTGAGGGGGTCGCGCAGACGCGCACGCCGAAACAGCTCGGGCGCGAAGTTGGGGATGCCGGTGAAACTCATCGCTTCACCGGCGGTGAAGGTGTCGCCGATCGAGATGGTGCCGTGGTTGTGTAGACCGATGACGTCGCCCGGGTAGGCGGTCTCCACATGCTCGCGGTCGGAGGCCATGAAGGTCAGGGCGTTTGCCAGTTTGGTGTCCTTGCCGCTACGCACGTGAAAGGCCTTCATGCCGGCATCGAAACGGCCCGAACAGACGCGTAGGAAAGCGACACGGTCGCGGTGCTGCGGATCCATATTGGCTTGGATTTTGAACACGAAACCAGAGAAGGCTTCTTCCTGCGGTGACACTTCGCGCGCGGTGGTCATGCGCGGTTTCGGCGCCGGGGCATGTTCGACGAAGAAGTCGAGCAACAGCTGTACGCCGAAGTTGTTGACGGCGGAACCGAAGAACACCGGGGTCTGCTGCCCGGCCAGATACTTGGCTTTGTCGAACGGATGCGAAGCACCTTCGACCAGTTCCAGTTCATCACGCAGCTCGGCCAGCATCGATGCACCGATGCGTTCGGATAGCGCCGGATCATCAAGCGAGGCGAAGATGGTGGAATCCTGTCGGGTGAAATTGCGTCCGGGTTCGAACAAGTGCACCTCGCCACTGAGCAGGTGCACCACGCCCTTCAGGCGCTGGCCCATGCCGATTGGCCAGATCACCGGCGCGCACTGGATCCCGAGCACCGATTCGACTTCATCGAGTAGCTCGATGGGTGAGCGGCCTTCGCGGTCGAGTTTATTGATGAAGGTCATGATCGGCGTATCACGAAGTCGGCAGACCTCCATCAGCTTGATGGTGCGTTCTTCCACCCCTTTGGCGACATCGATCACCATCAATGCCGAGTCGACAGCCGTCAGCACCCGATAGGTGTCTTCACCGAAGTCGGCGTGGCCGGGGGTGTCGAGCAGGTTGACGATGCGGTCTTCGTAAGGAAACTGCATGACCGACGACGTTACCGAAATGCCGCGTTCCTTTTCCAGTGCCATCCAGTCCGAGGTGGCATGACGGCCCGCTTTCCGGCCTTTGACCGAGCCGGCCATCTGGATGGCGCCGCCGAACAGCAGCAGCTTTTCGGTCAGCGTGGTTTTGCCGGCATCGGGGTGCGAGACGATTGCAAAGGTGCGGCGCCGGGCCGTTTGCAGGGCGTGTTCGGTGGTCATGGGGTCGGTTCGGAAAATCGTTAGTCAATTATAGCATTGCGCCTAGTGGCTTCCGCACCGTGAGAAGCCCGTTCAGGGTTCAAGCAGTATGCTGCCATCGGCGGCGCGCATCCGAAACGGTATCGACTGCAGTTGCATGCCGGTGTTGATCTGGACCACGAAATGCAGGTGCGGGCCATATGAATAGCCGCTGTTGCCACTCTGGGCGATGACTGTGCCGGCCGGCAACCACTGTCCGGGTTTGACGGTTACGCTGTCCTGTAACAGGTGGCCGTATACCGCCATGCTGCCGTCGGCATGCAGGATACGCACCAGATTGGCATGGTCGAGGGCGGAGTGCTGCTGACTTCCTTGGTCGGGATGGTCATCGATGATTTCCATCACCACGCCGGTGCGCGCCGCCCGCACCGGGGTTCCCATCAGCAGCGCGAAATCGACGGCATAGGCATTGAGGGCCTCATCATGACTGGCGCTGCCATGGAAGCTCTGACTGATCTGCCAGTCGGCGAGGTCGCTGAATGGTTTCCGGTAATCATAAAGCCGTGAAGCCGATGGCCGGCCGGGCACGGCCTGCAATTCGAGATCGGAGAGACTGTCAGATGGAAGCCCTGATAGGGTGAATACCCCCGGACCGTCAAGTATGCGCTCGTCCAGTAATATGCTGCTGCGCCGGTGGCGCAGCTGAACCTGTACCGGCCCGAACATTTCGGTCTCGATGCTGACAGCATTCTCGAGGCTTTGCCGGTGGACTACCAGGTGCGTATGCGCATCGGCCGCCGCGGTGAGCAACAGGAGCTGACAGAACGCCATGACATGCCCAGTCACGGCCTTATTGTTGAGCCTACGCTCAATGTAGACCGTCACGCGCTGCCATGGCAAATTCTGCCATATCTCGTTCACTGCCCGGCTCCATGGAAAGGCTTCCTGGGCAATCACTTCAGCATTCGATCACATTCACGGCCAGGCCGCCACGGGACGTCTCCTTGTACTTCTCGGCCATATCGCGGCCGGTGTCCCGCATGGTTTTGATGACCTTATCGAGCGAGACACGGTGTTTGCCATCGCCGCGCAGGGCCATGCGGCTGGCATTGATGGCTTTGACCGCACCCATGGCGTTTCGCTCGATGCAGGGAATCTGTACCAGACCACCGATCGGGTCGCAGGTCAGTCCGAGGTTGTGCTCCATGCCGATTTCCGCGGCATTCTCGATCTGGCCCAGGCTGCCACCGAGTGCCGCAGTCAGGCCGCCGGCCGCCATCGAGCAGGCTACGCCGACTTCGCCCTGACATCCGACTTCAGCGCCGGAGATCGATGCGTTTTCTTTGTACAGAATGCCGATGGCAGCAGCCGTCAGCAGAAAATCGTGGATGCCTTTCGGGCTGGCGCTCGGGCAGAAGCGCTCGAAATAATGCAGGACCGCCGGAATGATGCCGGCGGCGCCGTTGGTCGGCGCGGTCACCACGCGCCCACCGGCAGCATTCTCCTCGTTCACCGCAAGCGCATACAAGTTGACCCAGTCCAGTACCGTCAGCGGATCGCGCATCGCTGCTTCCGGTCGGGCCAGCAGTTCCTGTAGCATGTTCGGTGCGCGACGCGCCACTTTCAATCCCCCGGGAAGAATTCCGGACATCCGGGTGCCGCGTTCCAGGCAATCCTGCATCGCGCTCCAGATGGCGTCCAGCTCTTCGCCGATCTGGGCATCGCTACGCCAGACACGCTCATTGGCCCACATCAGTTCGGCAATGCTAAGCCCGTGTTCACGGCATTGCGCAATCAGCGCATCGCCACTCTTGAACGGATACGGCAAAACGGTGGTATCGGCGGTAATTCGGTCCTGCGCCGCTTCATCCTGGTTGACCACGAAACCGCCACCGACCGAGTAATACTCGCGGGTGGCCAGCTGCACAGCATCGACCGTAAATGCGGTAAAACGCATGCCATTGCTATGGAACGGCAGTTTCTGGCGCTTGTTGAAAACCAGATCAGTTTTTTCATCAAAGGCAATACTGTGCTCCGGGCTCAGCCGCAGGTTTTTGTCCTTGCGGATGCGTGCCAGCATCGGCTCGATGGCGTCGGGATCGATCTGGTTCGGCCACTGGCCTTCAAGTCCGAGCAGGACCGCCTTGTCCGACCCATGGCCTTTACCGGTCAAGGCCAGTGATCCGAACAACTCTACTTTGATGCGGAAGCATGCCGCCAACTGCCCTTCTTCGACCAGCCAGCGCTCGACGAAGCGCGCCGCCGCGCGCATGGGACCGACCGTGTGTGACGACGAGGGGCCGATGCCGATTTTGAACAGATCGAAGGTACTCACTGCCATGCTGTGCCGCCTTGGGCTAAAATCCTGTGCCTATGATGCCAAAAAGCCTGCCCGCATGCTCACTTTAATTCAGCGCGATGATTGCGCCCTGTGTGATGATGCCTGGGAAATCCTGCATGCCGCCGGCGTGCGCGACTTTGAATCGCAGTTTATCGACGGCGACGCAGAGCTTGAAAGCCGCTATGGTGACCGTATTCCAGTTCTCAGCGACGACAGCGGCAGGGAGCTGGACTGGCCGTTTTCGGCGGACACACTCAGGGCGTGGCTGGCACTTTCGGCACCAGAATCAGCACGGTCTTGACCTTTACCGCATTGGGCAGGATCCCGATGTCCGACCAATCGCCGGAGCCTACCTTGTAGTCGAGACGATTAACCGTGGCTTCACCGGACAGCACCGCATTTTGCCCCGGTTTCCAGCTGAACACCAAGCTTACCGGTTTGGTGATGCCGCGCAGGTTGAGCGTTCCATCGGCCTGGTAACGGCCGTTGCCCAGATCCTTGAAGGATGTGGCGATGTAACGGGCGGTCGGCGTTTTGCCGACATCGAAGAAGTCCGATGTTTTCAGCGTGTCATCGCGCTCGCTATTTCGGGTGTCTGCGCTGGCCAGGTCGATGCTCACATCGAAGCGCGCCTGCGGCAGACGCTTCGGATCGAACCGGATCTGCGGCGTGAAGCGGCTGAAATTTCCGTTGAAGGCTTCACCTTGGAAGCTGGAGCTGAAGCCCAGACTGGAGCCTTTCGCCATCTGCCATTCCTTTGCGGAAACGGGCGGGGCGACGGCCAGCAGGATCAGGCCGAGCAGTCGTGCGGAAGGAGTCATGGCATTTTTCCCGTCATACGTTTTAGGGCGTCATCTTTGAGGACATAGTGATGGAACAGGGCGGCTCCGGCATGCACCAGTAACAGTGCAGCCAGTAGGTAGAACCCGGACTCATGCAGATCATGCGCGAGATCCTTCAGCACCGGATTGTAGCCGATGAACAGTTTCGGCAGCTGCACCAGGTTGAACCAACGCAACGGAAATCCTGCGGCCGAATTGAACAGCCATCCGCTCAGCGGCATGGCCAATAGCAGGAAATACATCAAACCATGCACAATCTTAGCCGCCAATGTCTGTAGCTGCGACCCGGGCAGATCCGCCGGTGCTCCGGCGATGAAGCGCCATGCCAGCCGCAGCAAGGTCAGCGCCAGAACGGTCAGCCCGAAACTTTTGTGCAGTGCGTAAACCTGCATCTTTAAAGGGGAGTTCGGCAGTTCGGTCATGACCAGGCCGACAATGGAAAGACCGATGATCAATAGTGCGGTCAGCCAGTGCAATCCGATGCTGATGCTGCCCCAGCGCTGTGAGTTGTTGCGAATCATGGTGTATTGTCCTCGGTGTTGCGGTCGGAAAGTGTGGCTTCTATGGCAATATCCAGATGCACGCGGTCACCGACCAGGGACGGCCAGGCATCGATGCCAAGGGCTTTACGGCTGAAGTCGGTACTGGCCTGCATGCCGAGCGTTTTTTTCAGGGTCAGCGGATGCCGTTTGTGCGCATTCATCACCACGCTAAAAACAACCGGGGTGGTGCCGCCGGCGATCTCCAGATTGCCGGTGACTCGCAGCAGATTCGCGGAGACCGCTTCGACCGAGGTGGAACGGAAGCGTGCCTGTGGATGGTCGCCGGCATCGAGAAAGTCCTCGAGCACTTTCCGGTTCCAGTCGGCATCACCCAGATCTAGCGTGGCAAGATGGATATTGATGCTGACCTGCGAGGCGGCTGGATCGGCTGCATCGTAGAGTAGGTTTCCGGTCGGGCGTGACACGGTGCCGATGCTTGGCGAGAATCCGGCATGCATAACCCTGAAGGCCACCCGGGTATGCACCGGGTCGATGCTGTAGCGGTCAGCGGCGGTGACGGCCGGTACGCTGCATAACAGCGTCAGCATCAATCCGATCCGGGACGAGGGCGCGGTCAGGAACTCCATGCCGCTATCATAGGCCAAAGCCTGTCCCTGCATCGCTTTCTGCCGGCAAATGACTGTTGCCGTCCTGCAAGGCACTGAGGTGGCTGCAAAATGCCTTATGATGCCTTCAGGATGGGTAAGCTCGGGAGAGAAGGGATGTCTCGTTCGGCATTGGTAATGTTTCTGTGGGTCCTGCAGGCCCTGCTGCCCGCGGTCGCTTCGAATGGCCAGTCGCAGTTCCTGCCACTTGAAGTTCGAGACGGCCTGCCCAGCCGCCAGGTGATGTCGCTGGCGCAGGATCTCGAGGGCTATATCTGGATCGGCACGCGGGATGGCCTAGCCCGCTATGATGGGGGTAAGTTCAAGGTATATCGGCATGTGCCCGGCGATAACCGCTCGCTGCCGGGAAACTACGTGCAGACCCTACATGTCGATTCCTCTAACCGGATTTGGCTGGCCGTCGAAGGGCATGGCCTGCAGCAGATGGATGCCAGCCATACCGGTTTCAGCCCGATGCCGCTTGGGAAAGCAGCGGGGGTGGCGGATGTCTGGGCCATCGCTTCGAACGGTGACGGTTCGGTCTGGTTCGGAACCTTCGGAAATGGATTATTCCGCTTGCTGCCCGACGGGCGTCTTCAGCACTATCTGCCGACACCCGGAAAGCCCGGATTGCCGGATGAAAACGTGCTGGCCCTGGCCTTCGATGCCGGCGGCACGCTCTGGATTGCCACCACCACTGGCATCGTTCAATGGCGCAAGGAAAACTTCATCGCTTTCGATAGCACCCGCCTGCTGTCGCCAGTGGTGCTCAGCCTCATGCCGGATAAAGATTTCGGCATGTGGCTTGGTACCCGTAGTGGTCTCAATCTGGCCGCAAAGGATGGCAGCATCCAGATGCCGGCTTGGACCGCCGACCTGACCGATAACCGCATCATGGCGATGCTGACCGACAAAGACGGTTCCCGTTTCTTCGTGGCCCGCAACGGACTTAACCGTCTTGTTGACGGCCGTATTGAAAAAATGCGTCACGCCGAGCGTTTCATGACGGCATTGCAGGATCAAACCGGTGGTTACTGGTTCGGCGGTGAAAGCGGTCTGCTGCGACAGCCTTCTTCCTGGCGTTATTTCCGAAGCATTGCCGGACCGGAAGATCCCGTGCCGCTGCGTGTCAGCCGGCCCGAGGATTACCACGCCGCCGGTGACGGCAGTTTTCTGCTGGCAGGCAACTCTGGCGACATCGACCGCTACTGGCCATCGACCGGCCGTATCGCACATGTGGATCTGCCGCCTGCGGCGGATGGCATCAACCAGATGACCGGCATCAGTCAAGATGCGCAGGGCATTATTTGGGCCGGTGCTGTTCGCGCCGGTGATGCCGAATTGCTGCGTTTCGATCCGATCAGTGGACGCCTTCGCATATGGCGCCAGGACTCGCCCGCTGATCCGCTGCTCATCGGCCCCATCAGACATATCCTGCAAACGTCGGACGGACTGCTGTGGATAAACGCGTATGGCGGCGGTCTGCAGGCGCGTGATGCCGCTAGTGGCCGCATTCTTCACGACATAACTCCGGATAGCGGACACGGCTTGGAGTTTCCCGATCCGAACCAACTCTTTGTCGGGCCGGATGGCGCGCTTTGGGTGGCTGGTGGGGAAGGCCTATTGCGCTGGAATGCCGATGTTGGGACATTCATGAGGGTCGCTGGAGCTCCGGAACAACGGGTATTCAGCGCCCTGATGATGCCACCACAGACGCTCTGGCTCGGACGACTCGGGGTGCTGGAAGCGTATCGCTGGCAGGGTGGGAAGCTAGAACGTATCCGAAGCATTGCTGGCGATGAAGGGTTGCCCGCGGTCGATGTGCTTGGCATTCGCGCCGATCGCAGTGGCGCGCTCTGGATGACCTCCCTGCGCGGATTGATGCGATTTGATCCGATCCAGAACCGAGTTCGGGTTTACGGCATCAAGGATGGCTTGCCGAGTCAGGAGTTCTTGAAGCGGCCGCCCCTGATCACCGATGAGGGTCAGGGTCTGGCTCTGAGTACTTTGGGTCCGGTGGCATTTTCGCCGGACCACATGGTGGCGACCAGCCAAAAGCCGCGATTGGTCATCGAGCAGGTAAGCGTCCGGCGCGGTCAGGATGTCCGCATGCTCGACTACCGCACACCGATCATGCTGGAACCGGATGACCGTGACTTGAGCGTCGATGCCCTGCTGCTGACTTTCGATGATGCCTCCAGTCATCGTTTCCGATCCCGTTTGTCCGGTTACGATCCCGACTGGGTTGAAATGGGCAGCAATGGCCAGCGGCTCTTTTCGAGATTGCCACCGGGATCGTACCGACTCGAATTAGTTGCAGCCGGCGTGGACGGCCAATGGTCGGATCCGGAGGTGCTGGTGCTTGAGGTATTGCCGCCCTGGTGGCGGAGTGCATGGGCATACGCATTGTTCTTCGTGATTTTTATTGTACTGATTGCCATTGCCGTCATGAGCTACCGCAGAACATTGAAGCAGCGCTATACCCGGCAACTGCAGGCCCAGCAACAACAGTTGCTGGTGCAGGGCTCTGAGGCAAAATCGCGTTTTCTCGCCAACCTCGGTCATGAAATCCGTACGCCGATGACCGGTGTTCTGGGCATGACTGAATTGCTGCTTGCCGGGGAGTTGTCCGAGAAACCACGGACCCAGGTCACGGCCATTAAAAAAGCCGGTGAACATCTTCTGCGGCTGATGAACGATGCCCTCGATCTGTCCAAGATCGAAGCGGGGCAGCTTGAGCTGGACCATCAGGCGTTTTCCATTCACGGGTTATTGTCCGATGTGCAGGCCTTGTTTGAGCCAATGGCGCAGCAGAAAGGACTTTACTTCAGCGTGCAGGTCGATCCGGAAGTACGGCCTGGATATCTCGGAGATATTGGACGTATTCGCCAGATCCTTCTGAATCTCGGCAACAATGCCGTCAAGTTCACTGCACAAGGTGGAATAATCCTGAAGGTGCAGCCGTTATGGCCAAAAGGACTCCAGTTCGTAGTGATCGATACCGGTCCGGGAATGACTGTCGAACAGCAAAACCGCCTGTTCCAGAGGTTCGTACAAGCCGACGGCGTCCGCACCGCGCAGCAATTCGGCGGCAGCGGATTGGGTTTGGCAATCAGCAAGGAGCTGGCTTTCTTGATGGGCGGGGATATTCAAATCACCAGTGAACCCGGAAAAGGCTCGATGTTTACGCTCACCCTGCCACTGCCATCAGCACCGGCATCGGCCGCGGTTGTTGAGCCATTGCAGCCTGTCGATCTCGGGAGTTTGCGCATCCTGTTGGTCGAAGATGATGACACCATCTCCCAGGTGATCAGTCAGTTGCTCTCAGCTGAGGGCCACGCTGTGACCGGCACGCGCAATGCGCTCGAAGCCATGGCCCGGACTTCGCAGGAAGCTTTCGACATGGTTTTCTGTGATATCGATCTGCCGGGTATGGACGGGCTCGAATTGACCCGCCTCTGGCGACAGCAGGGACTGATGACACCGATTGTTGCGCTGACCGCCCGGACCCAGACGGATGCCGAGCAGCAGTCTCTCGAGGCCGGCATGAATGGGTTCCTGCGTAAGCCAGTGACCGGCCTTCAGCTGCGTGAGGCGATTAGAGAAGTGTGTCCTAGTTGAGACTGGTCTGTCCGGCGATGAATTGCCAGGTGCGTGTGATGTAAAGTGTGTTCGGATTTTCGGCGGTTTCCGGCAGTGCCGCAAACGGTTCGGAAAGCCTGACGATATCGACGGCCGCTTTATCCAGGACTATGTTACCGCTGGACTTCACTATGGTGATGCCCTCAATGCGGCCATCGCGACGGATGGCGACGGTGAGGATGAGTTGACCGTTGAGCCGGTTGACCAGGGCCTGTCGCGGATAATTGGCATTGCCGATGTGTTCGACCCGGCGCACCCAATCGTTCATGTACAGCGCATACGCAGATTCGCGGGTACTCGCGGTAATGTACTTGTGTCGACTTTGGCGGGCCTGCAGCACTTGTTTCTGGCTGTACTCATCGGCCAGTTTGTCCAATGCCAAGCTCTGTTCGACCAGCTCCTGACTGGGCGACAGCGGATCTTTGCTGCTTGGCTTGCGTTCCTGCGCATCCAAACGTCTTTGCAAACGCGCGTTCTGGCTGGTGAGAATGCGTTGGATGGGATCCGGTTCCTGGAGCGTCTGCCGGGCCTGCAAAGCTACCGCTGCGTCGCCGGAGTCGGTTCGTGGCAGTTGCGAAAGTTGGTCGTCCATTGGGCGCTGTGGCGCCGCGCTGTTGCCACTGCCCTGAGTATTGGTCTGCGCCAAAAAATCCGTCTCATCAGGCGCGGCCGGACTGGCGGTGGGGCTGAGAATGACCTCCAAGCTTGGATTGATTGGTGCGGTCTTGTTCAATGTAAAGCCGACACCGAGCACCAGCACGCTATACCCAATCAGGGACAGTAGGAAAGTGCCGGTCAGGCGCTCTCGTGGTCCGACGATGCCGGTCATGCCTTATCTAGGCGGGCTTCAATGGCATCGAAAAGGAGGCCGGCGATATTCAAGCCGAATTGTTTGTCCAGCTCCCGCAGGCAGGTCGGACTGGTCACATTGACTTCGGTCAGATAGTCGCCGATGACATCCAATCCGACAAAAAGCATGCCGTGATCACGCAACCAGGGCCCCAGCTGACCTGCGATCCAGAAATCACGCTCACTCAGCGGCTGGCCTTTACCCTTGCCGCCCACAGCCAGGTTGCCCCTGAATTCATCCCCTTGGGGAATACGCGCAAGAGCATAAGGCACGGGTTCGCCATCCACCAGCAGAATGCGCTTATCGCCATCCCGGATTTCGGGAAGATAGCGCTGGAGCATGGTCAGGGCCCCGCCAGCCGTCAGTGTTTCCAGAATGACATTCAGGTTACTGTCGCCCTGACGGATGCGGAAAATTGATTTGCCGCCCATGCCATCGAGCGGCTTGGCCACGACATCACCGTGTTCCCGGATGAATGTCTTGAGGTCGGCCATGCAGCGACTGACCAGGGTCGGTGGGCAGCATTGCGGAAACAGCAGGGCAGCCAATTTCTCATTGAGGTCACGCAGTCCCTGTGGTCGGTTCACCACCAATACCCCCTCATTTTCGACAATGCTGAGGATTTGAGTGTCATGAATAAACTGGTCGGTGACCGGCGGATCCTTGCGCATCAGCACGACCTGAACCTCGGCAAATGAGGATGTCTGCCAATCGCCCTTTGTAAAATATTGATATTTATCGTCTTTGAGCCGGAGTTCGGACATCGCGGCGATCGCTCTGCCGTCCCGGATCGCCAAGCTGCCGGGCTGGACATAGAGCACGCGGTAGCCACGGCGCTGGGCTTCCAGCATCAGGGCGAAACTGGTATCTTTTTCAGTGTGGATGTCCTCGATCGGATCCATCACCACAGCTACGGCTTTGTGCATGCAGGGTCTCGCTCTCGAATTTCGGAGTTTATGTTGATTCGGAAGGCTGAAATAGTTGGACAGGTAAAAGCGGGTTCATAAATATCATTATGGCAGAGTACTGCGATTCAGTGGACTTTGCGCACCAGTAAATTTTTTAGTCAGTTCGATATGAGCCTTGTAGATAAATAATATGAAAACCTTGGTGGTAGATAATTAAGACGATTATTTCTATTCAGCATGCAGAGGCTGGCCTTACTGCGGAACTGCAGGGCTATACTCAGCCTGCTGTAGCGTGTTCCTCTGTGTCGGCTGAGCATCATGGTTCTCCGTCGATCATCGATCCGGCACTTCTTCAAATCCTAGATTCAGAAGTCTCTCTTCAGCTAAGTATTATTAATGAATGGCTTGAGGGTTCAATTGTTCCTGAATGTGCTGGATATGATCAGAAGCTGTTTAATGCATTCCATGTCATAAATAGTGCTCTTTCCATTTCTGATGTCATGAATATGGCCAGTATTCTTGCATCAGCGGAAAATTTGATTCAGCGAGGCATTGCTCACGGCTTTATAGCCAATGTTGAAACAATTGCATGTTTTTCGCAGATAGCGGATGCGATACAGGCTACTCTGGATGATTTAAAACAAGGCGTAGCGCCAGGTGATTATCATGCGCTTGAGTTATGGGTCATTGAAAAACGAGATGAGCTTGCAGGTTTATCCGGCTCATTACCGGCTTCGTTTGATCTAGACGAGGGTTCCGTTGAGCAATCGACTTCAGAAAAAATTCAAATTGATGGATATGAGCTAAGCTTAGATGAGCTTGAGCGTCTAACTGATCCAAACTCTGCCTCTGAAGCATCCAGTGCTGTTACTCGCCCAGATACTCCGCCAGCAGCTTGCCCAGCGGTGTCCGAGACTGAATTGAGCCCATGCGGCGCGGATCAGCCAAGTCTGGCAGAGATAGAACGACAGCCTTCCTTCGAAGCGAATAACATCAATGCACAGCTACTAAGTCAGCTCGTAAATTTTTGCGGGGATGTCGCCATTTATTGCGCTGTCATCGAAGAAAAACTTGGAGAGCTCAAGGCTAATTTGGCTGAGGTCAATAAGCATGTCTCGCAGCTTGTTGAGAATCCAATTAGCTTAGATGCCGAGACCGAAGCCGAGACCAAAACACGAATTAACTCAATAAACAGCAATCCAGATACCCCGTGATTACCAGTCGCCGTAGTGCGACTGCAGGGCGGCAGTCACGGCAATTCCCGCGGTTTCAGTCCGTAGTACCCGTGGTCCGATTCGCAGCCCCTTGAATCCTGCAGTCTGGAGCAATCGGATGTCACGTTCGGTGAATCCCCCTTCAGGCCCGATGGCCAGAACGAGTTTTCCGTCATCCGGTATCGTCAATTCGGAAATCCCGTCTGTGGCATCAGGTTGCAGATAGTAAGCACTGGTGATACCTCCGGCATCGATACGGTGAATGGCAACCGCCGGATTCACCGCCGGAACCATTGCCCGTCCTGATTGTTCGCAGGCCGAACGCACGACGCCCTGCCAGTGTGCGAGTTTTTTATCACTGCGTTCTCCTTCGAGTTTGACCTCGGTTCGATCCGATACAATCGGCGTGAATTCGGCAACGCCGAGCTCTGTGGATTTTTGAAGGATCCAATCCATTTTCTCGCCGCGCGCGATGCTTTGATAGAGATGGATGCGGAGCGGAGATTCGTTCAGCACGGCGATTTTTTCCAGAATCAGGACACGTGCGCCGCGCTTTTCAAGACTGAGGATACGGCACGGATAGTCATATCCGTCGCCGTTGAATAGATGAAAAACATCATCGATTTCAAGACGAAGTACGCGTATAACATGGTTACTGACCATTTCCGGCAGGATCAGCTCCCGCTCAGGCTGCAGCGCCAGTTCAATGAAACTGCGGATGGTTCTCATCTGAATGCCTCGGTGAGTGCAGTGGCGGTGACGTCGGCCAGGTACCTCAGTTCCTGCTCATCGATGCAATAGGGTGGCATCCAGTACAGCACATCACCAAGAGGCCGCAGCAGAACGCCGCGGGAGATGGCATGCCGATAGGCGCGTAAACCCATGCCACCGGCAATTTCGACCGCGGTGCCATTGTCTCCGCTGGTGGCTCGGGTTTCGATCGCCAGAATCATGCCGGTCTGCCGGATTTCTGCCACGTGCGGGTGTTCCGCCAGAGGCGCAGCCAGTGCGGCCATGTGTGCCGCAGTAACGCGGTTACGCGCCAGCACATTATCTTCATCGAAGATGGCCAGCGAGGCCAGCGCTGCGGCGCAGGCTAGGGGGTTGCCACTGTAGCTATGCGAGTGCAAGAAGGCGCGTTCACGCGAATCGTCCAGGAAGGCCTCGTACACCTGTTCGGTAGTCAATACCGCGGATAGTGGCATGAATCCGCCGGTCAGACCTTTCGACAGGCACAGGAAATCCGGCGCGATGCCGCCCTGTTCACAGGCAAACAGGGTGCCGGTACGGCCGAAGCCGACTGCAATCTCGTCGGCGATAAGATGCGCGCCATGCGCATCGCAGATCGCACGTGCGCGCCGAAGATATGCTGGATGATGCATGCGCATGCCGCCGGCGCATTGGACCAGCGGTTCCAGGATCAGCGCGCTGATCTCGCCAGGGTGTGCTTCGAATATGCCGGCCAAGGCATCGGCTCGGCGGAGGGCGCAGGCTTCTGCCGATTCGCCGGGTTCGGCGGCGAAGGCATCAGGCGATGGTGCGAACAGCGGTTGCAGCAGTAGCGGTGCGTAGGTCCGGCGGTAGAGCGGGATGTCGCCCATCGATAATGCGCCCAGCGTCTCGCCGTGGTAACTATTGCTCAAAGCCACGAAGCGCGTGCGCTGCTGGTCGCCGCGGTTGCGGTGGCTGTGGAAGCTCATCTTCAGCGCCACCTCAATCGCTGCCGAGCCGTTGTCGGCATAGAATACGCGTGCCAGCGGTGCCCGGCCGGTCTGGCGCGGTGCGACCGCCAGCAGCGATTCGGCCAAGTGCAGTCCGGGCTCATGCGAAAAGCCGGCGAAGATCACATGCTCGAGCTCGCGTGCCTGAGCGGCCACTGCCTCCGCGATACGGGGTTCGGCATGGCCAAACAGATTGGTCCACCAGCTGCTGATGGCATCCAGGTAGCGGGTGCCATCCACGCCTTCCAACCAGACACCGCGCCCGCGACGAATCGGGATCAGGGGTAGGCTATTGGGGTGTTCGCGCATCTGGGTACAGGGATGCCACAGGACGGCGAGGTCGCGTCGGTGCCATTCCGCCAGATTCTGCGGTGTCTTGAATATGGACATAATTCGCCTTCCTCTCTAGCCAGCTCTGCCGAAACGCGCGACAATGAAACCATGAATTCCCTGCCTATTATCCATTCCCGCGAGCTGATTGAAAACAGCCATGGCAGGCGTGAACGCATCGATCTGGAATTCTCCAACGGCGAACGTCGTCATTATGAACGGGCACTGCATCAGGGGCATGGTGCCGTGATGATTGCCGCCATGCCCGACAAGGATACCGTGTTGCTCATCAAAGAGTATGCAGCAGGAACGCACCGTTACGAGTTGTGTTTGCCGAAAGGGCGGATCGATTCGGGCGAAACGGTCCTGGAAGCCGCCAATCGCGAACTCAAGGAGGAAGCCGGTTTCGGCGCCCGCAGTCTGCGCATCCTGCGTTCCATCACCCTGGCGCCAACCTACATGACCCATGCCATCGATCTGGTTCTAGCCGAGGATCTGTACCCCGAACGTCTGGTCGGGGATGAACCGGAAGTGCTGGAAGTGGTGCCATGGCGCCTCGACCGTCTGCATGAACTGGTACTGCGCGAAGATTGCTCGGAAGGACGCAGTCTGGCCGCCTTGCTGGTCATCAAGGAATTGGTGCAATCAGGCGCATGAGGGACTGGGCCGATCGACTTGCGGACATCGCCCGCCGTGCCGGCGATGAAATCATGACGGTGTATGCCCAGGACTTCGCCGTTACCGAAAAAGCCGATGCATCGCCCCTGACCCAGGCCGATTTGGCGGCCCATCGCAGCATTGTGTCCCTATTGCCCGAGCTTGATGGCGGCCTACCGATTCTTTCGGAAGAGTCCGCCCATATCGAATGGCCCGCGCGTCGGGCTTGGACGCGTTATTGGTTGGTCGATCCGTTGGATGGTACCCGTGAATTCATCAAGAAAAACGGCGAGTTCACCGTCAACATCGCATTAATCGATGATGGCGTGCCGGTGCTAGGCGCGGTCTATGCCCCGGCTATGGACTGGTTACTGGTCGGCGGCCATGGAATCGGAGCTCGTTGGCAACAGGGATTGCAATCCGGTATCGCCCGTGTTGTCGGTGCGCCCAATCCCCTGCGGGTTGCCGCCAGTCGTTCGCACCGCGATACGACGACCCAGGCGTACCTCGACCGCATCGGCTCGGTGGACACCGTCGGTCTCGGTTCGTCCCTGAAATTCTGTAAAATCGCGACCGGTGATGTTGACCTGTATCCGCGCTTCGGACCGACCTCGGAGTGGGATACTGCCGCCGCACAGGCCATATTGGAAGCTGCCGGCGGCGGCGTATTCACCCTGGATGGCATGCCGCTGCGTTATAACAGCAAGGAGTCGCTGCTCAATCCCCACTTCATCGCGGTTGGTGATCTGTCCATCGGCTGGCGGGATTGGCTGTGAGCACTCCGATTCAGCAACTGCTTGCGATCATGCGGACTCTGCGCGATCCGGAAAAGGGCTGTCCGTGGGATCTGCAGCAGGATTTTCGTTCGTTGGCACCGTATGCCATCGAAGAAGCCTATGAAGTCGCCGATGCCATCGAGCGCGGTGAGCCTGAGGATCTCCGGGATGAGCTCGGCGATTTGCTGTTCCAGGTGGCGTTTCATGCCCAGCTTGCCCAAGAGCAGGGTCTGTTCGCTTTCGATGATGTGGTTTCAGCCATCAACCGCAAAATGATCGGTCGGCACCCGCATGTGTTCGGGGATGCCGCCATCGCCGATGCCGCCGCCCAGACCGAGGCCTGGGAGCACATGAAGCGGGAGGAGCGCCGGCAGCGCGGCGGGGTGGATGACAGTGTTCTGGCGGGAATCACTAGCGGATTGCCGGAGTGGCAGCGCGCCAGCAAGTTGCAGAAACGTGCGGCGTCAGTCGGTTTTGATTGGCCTGACGTCTCGTTCGTGTTCGACAAATTGCAGGAAGAAGTGGCCGAGGCACAGGTTGAACTGGCCAAAGGCCGGGGCCATGATGCATTGGAAGATGAAATCGGCGATATCCTATTTGTGTGCGTCAATCTAGCGCGTCATGCTGGGGTCGATTTCGGCACCGCTCTGCGCCGGGCCAACACCAAGTTCGAGCGCCGGTTCCGTGCCATTGAAGCGCTGGCTCGGCAATCCGGAAACTCCCTGTCTGATTTGGATTTACCGGTGCAGAAAACCCTATGGCAACAGGCAAAAACCCAGGAGGCCACCAATGACCCATTTTAATTCCCTCGCCGAGTTCTATCCCTATTATCTGGGTGAGCATCAGAATCTGACCTGTCGCCGCCTGCATTTCATCGGCAGCTCCTTGGTCCTCGGCTGTCTAGCCGCCCTAGTGGTTACCGTTCAATGGCTCTGGCTGCCAGCCGCCTTGCTTTGCGGTTACGGCTTCGCCTGGGTCGGCCATTTCGCCTTCGAGAAGAACAAGCCGGCCACTTTCCGTCATCCGTTTTACTCATTCGTGTCCGACTGGATGATGTATAGAGATATCCTGACCGGAAAAATACCCTTCTAAGCCCGGTTCACACGGAAATCACCCCCCCAGGAGCATTCTTCACAAAGCTGAAGCCCTGAAAGGAGAAGCCCATGAAACGCGATACCCAGGCCGGTTTGATTCTGCTGGTTGAAGACAACCGCAGTTTGTCCGAGGTCGTTGGTGAATATTTCGAAAGCAAAGGCTTCGGCGTCGACTATGCCGGTGATGGCGTGGACGGCTACCGGCTGGGCACCAAGAACAGTTATGACGTGATCGTTCTCGATCTCAATCTGCCGCGCATGGACGGCCTGCAGGTCTGCCGCAAGCTACGCGAGGAAGGAAAAATCACTACACCGGTTCTCATGCTGACTGCGCGTGATGCCGTGTCGGATAAAGTGCTAGGGCTTGAAGCCGGCGCCGACGACTATCTGATCAAACCCTTTGCCATCCAGGAGCTGGAAGCGCGCATCCGTGCCCTGATCCGCCGTGAGCGCCGGCAGGTCAGCACCGAAGTCTACAAAGTCGCTGATCTCATACTTGATACCGGAAGTCTGCGCGCGACCCGGGGTGGGCGCGATCTGACCCTGTCGCCGATCGCCCTGCGTCTGCTCGGAATCCTGATGCGGGAATCGCCGAGAGTAGTGACCCGCCGCGACATCGAGCGCGAAATCTGGGGTGATGAATTGCCTGAGTCCGACACCCTGCGCAGTCATCTTTATAACCTGCGCAAGGCGGTCGATCGCGGTTTCGACAAGCAGCTGCTGCATACCGTGCAGACCGCCGGTTACCGTATCGTTGATTTGGACGAACAACCCAAGGCATGAGTGACCGGCACGGACTCCGGAAGAAATTCTGGACGGCCTTCGTTCTGCAGACTGCGGCTATCTGCTTCGCGGCGATTATCGGTGTCTACGGGGCATCGGTGGTCATCAAAGATATTCTGATCAAAGAGGCGCTGCAGGACGAGTCACGCCATTTCTGGAGTCTCTACCAAAACAATCCAAATGCGCAGGTACCCGATACCTTCAACATGAAAGGTTTCCTACTGCCACTGGCACAGGTCGGTGCCATGCCGGCCACCTACCGTAATCTCGGCAACGGCTACCACAGCCTCGACAAGGAGCGCGGCGGCGAGCTGATCTGGGTGGAAACTCGCGAAAACCGAAGGCTGTTCCTCATTTTCAAACAGGAACAGGTCGATGCGCTGGCCTTCTGGTTTGGCGTGGTGCCCTTGGCACTGTTGTTGGTGGTGGTGTATGCCATGGTTCTGTTCAGTTACCGGACTTCGAAGAAGCTGGTATCGCCTGTGATCTGGCTGTCCAATCAGGTTCGTAGCTGGGATCCGAAGAAGCCGGATGTGTCCGTGTTGGCGGCTCAGAAACTACCTGATGATATGGACAATGAGGCCAAGGTTCTGGCAGAGGCCTTGCATGATTTCGGTCAACGCATCGGTCAGTTTGTCGAACGCGAGCAGAACTTCACTGCGAACGCGTCACACGAATTGCGTACACCGCTGACAGTCATCCGCATCGCTAGCGACATGGTCGCCGGAGAAAGCTGTCTGTCGCCGATGGCTCAGCGTTCCATAACCCGTATCCAGAAAGCGAGCCAGGAAATGGAGTCGCTCATCGAAGGCTTTCTCCTACTAGCGCGCGAAGACGATTTTGGACACAGCGAACAACCGTATTGGATATCCGAAGCCGTTGCCGAAGAGGTCGAGAAGGCGAAACTGTTGCTGAACGGTAAACCGGTCGAATTGACGCTTGAAATCCTTGCCGATTTCCGCATCGATGTGCCTTATTATGTGGTTTCGACCGTGATCGGCAATTTGGTGCGCAATGCCTGCCATTACACCGACCGAGGACATATTGATGTATGTGTCAGTGCAGGCAAGCTGGTGGTAAGTGACACCGGTATTGGCATGAACGCACAGCAGCTCGAGCGCGTGTTCGATCTGTTTTATCGCGGCGAAACCACCAATTCCGGTGGCAAGGGCATTGGCATGTCGCTGGTTAAGCGCTTCTGTGACCGCTTCAGCTGGCGCATCGAGCTGACCAGCGCGCCTGACCAGGGAACCGTTGCGACCCTTTTGATCCCCGATGCATCCTATTCCGAATTGACATGATACAGGCCGCAAATCCATGAGTATGAAACCGTCAGGACGTTCCCTCGGCAAAATCGCCATCGTCGCCATCGCAGTCTTGGCAATATGGTTCGGCTACCGCAGTTTCAGTGACGGCGGTGAAGCTTCCGAAAGCCAGTACCGTACGGAGCCCGCACAGGTCGCTGATCTGTCTTCCAGCATTTCAGCGACTGGTACGCTCGGTGCTACCGCTACAGTCGAGGTCGGCACCCAGGTTTCCGGTACGCTGCAGACGGTCGAGGTCGATTTCAATGACCAAGTCAATCCCGGCCAGATTATTGCCCGCATCGATCCGTCGACTTTCCAAGCTCGTGTTGAGCAGGCCGGCGCCGCTTTAGCCAGTGCCCAGGCCGGTTTGGCTGAAGCCCGCGCCTCCGCTGTCAATGCCTCACGCGATTTCGAGCGCAAATCACAATTGGCGACCAAGCAGTTGATTTCAAAAACTGACCGTGACATTGCCCAGGCTCAGAATGCACAGGCGCAGGCGCGTGTCCAATCCGCCCAGGCCCAGGTCAGCCAGCAGCAGGCCAATCTCAACAGTGCGCAGCTAGATCTGGCCAAAACAATCATCCGTTCGCCGGTCAAAGGCACCGTGCTCGCGCGCAATGTCGAGCCCGGCCAGACTGTTGCCGCCAGTTTGCAGACGCCTGTGCTGTTCAAGATTGCCGGTGATCTGAGCGAAATGGAAATCGTGCTGGCCATTGACGAAGCCGATATCGGTCAGTTGCAGGTCGGTCAGGAGGCATCCTTCACCGTGGATGCCTTCCCCGATCGCAACTTCCGTGGCAAGGTCAAGCAAATTCGATTGGCCGCCAACAACGTGTCCAACGTGGTAACGTTTCCGGTCGTCATCGACGTAAATAATGCCGACCAGGTTCTTTTGCCCGGCCTGACCGCCACCGCACAGATCATTACCAGCCGCAAGGCACAGGTACTGACCGTTCCGAATGCCGCACTGCGGTTCCGTCCGGCTAGCGCCGCTGCCAACTCCGGTCCATCCTTCGGTGCGCCGATGCAGGCCGCACCGCCGTCGATGGAAGAACGAAGCAAACGCATGCAGGGGCAGTTAGATGCCATGCGCCAGTTTCTGGTTCAGAGCAAGGCCGAGCCAGCGGTGCTGGCGAGTTTCGATGCTTCGGCTGAAGCCTACAAACAACAGGCCGCGCGCATGATGCAGCGTTTTGCCCAGGGTGCCGCAGCTGGTGCATCCGGTGGGGCCGCTCCACAGGGCATGACTGGGGGCGGTAATGGCGCACGCCGTTTCGCCGATCGTTTTGCTAAGGCCTTTGAAAGTGTGCGTGCGCAGCTATCACCGGAACTGCAGCGTCAGTGGGACCAACAGATCCAAGCTCTATTCAATGCCAAACGCGCTACCGTATACGTGCTCGAAAAAGGCGAACCGGTTGCAGTTGAGATTCGCCTCGGCGTTTCCGATGGTAGTCGCAGTGAAGTCATCGGTGGCCTGAAAAGCGGCCAGCAAGTCATCGTCGGAAGCGCGCGCAGCACGCCATGACAACGCCGGTCATTGATATCCGCGGGCTCAGCAAGGTCTATGCGCAGGGCACCGAGGCACAAGTCGATGCGCTGAAACAGATTGATCTGCGCATTCTGCCGGGGGAGTTCGTCGCCATCATGGGCGCCTCCGGTTCCGGTAAATCCACGCTCATGAATGTTCTGGGATGTCTGGATGCCGACTATACTGGAAGCTACCGCTGCGATGGTATCGATGTGCACAGTCTCGACAAGGAGGCGCTGGCTAAGCTACGGCTCGGCAAAATCGGGTTCGTATTCCAGAGCTTCAATCTACTCAGCCGGATGGATGCATTGCACAACGTCATGATGCCCCTATCCTATGCCGGAATTCCCTTGGCTGAACGCCAGCCGCTGGCGGAAACTGCCCTGCATGCCGTCGGTCTGGGCGGCCGCATGCACCATAAACCGGGTGAGCTTTCCGGTGGCCAGCAACAGCGAATTGCTATTGCGCGCGCACTGGTCAACCGGCCGCCGATGATTCTTGCTGATGAACCCACCGGAGCACTTGATTCCAAAACCGGCGCTGAAATCCTGGCGCTGTTCGAATCCCTCAAACAGAAGGGACATACCATCATCCTAATCACCCACGATGAGCATGTTGCGGCCCATGCCGATCGCATCTGTCACATGCTCGATGGCGTACTCACCGAGGAGCCGGAAAATGTGGCTTGATACCTTTCGAACTGCCGTATCTTCCCTGCGCGGAAACTGGCTGCGCAGCGCGCTCACGTCTCTCGGCGTCATCATCGGTATTGCTGCCGTGATTGTCATGGTCTCGGTCGGTCAGGGTACCCAGAATGAAATTGAAAAGATGGTTTCCGGGCTTGGCGCCAACCGGCTGGATATCAATTCCGGATCCTCCCGCTCCGGCGGCGTACGTTTCGGTTCCGGTTCGCGGATGACACTGACCCAATCCGATGCCGAGGCCATCCGCCAGCAAATTCCGGAGGTAGCGTATGTCACTTCCAGTCTGCGCGGCGGCACCCAGGTGGTGTATGCCGAGAACAACTGGTCGACCAGCTGGCAGGGCATTGAACCGGATTATTTCGCTATAAACGAGTGGCAGGTTGCCAGTGGTAGCCCACTGCAGGATTCCGATTACAAGTCGGGCAGCAAGGTCGTGCTCATCGGTGAAACCATTCGCCGCGAACTATTCGGGGAATCTGAGGCCATTGGTGAGAGCATTCGCATCGGTAAAACGCCGTTCCAAGTTGTCGGTGTGCTTGAAGCTAAGGGGCAGGGAGGCTTCGGTCAAGACCAAGATGACGTGCTTTTGGTTCCGCTGGAAACGGCACGCCGGCGTCTGGCAAGTAGTAATACACTTCCCGGCGGTGTTCAACAAATTACTTTGGGTGTGGCGCGCGCCGAAGACCTTCCCTACGTCCAGGAGCAAGTGGAAGTACTGATGCGTCAGCTGCACAAAATCCAACCCGGCGCCGAAGATGACTTCACTGTCCGCAATATTGCTGAAATCATCGCTACCCGCACCGAAACCACGCGCATCATGTCATTGTTGCTCGGTGCTGTAGCCAGCATCTCGCTGATCGTTGGAGGTATCGGCATCATGAATATCATGCTGGTGTCAGTGACCGAGCGCATCCGTGAAATCGGATTGCGCATGGCGGTCGGTGCCGGGCCAAAAGAGGTGCAACGTCAATTCCTGACTGAAGCCATGTTGATTTCGGTTGGAGGCGGTCTGATCGGAATATTCATCGGGGTCGGATTTTCGCTACTGGTCGAGAAAATCGGCGCTTTGCCGGTGGCCTTGAACTGGAAGGTGATTTCCCTGGCCGCGGTCTGCTCTATGGCAACCGGACTTTTTTTCGGCATTTACCCAGCCCGCAAGGCGTCCCAGCTTGATCCGATCGAGGCGCTCCGGCATCAGGGCTGATTGCGACAGGATTGGGTATGATGGAAGCCTGCCAGTCGGGATAAAAAGCATGAAATCCATCATAATCGCCGGTATCCTTCTCATGTCGTCTGCCGCCGCTGCATCGCCGAAAACCGCGCTCGTCATTCACGGCGGTGCCGGGGTCATCACCCGGGCGCAGCTCTCGGCTGAAGATCAGATCGGCTACGAAAAGGCGCTGAACGCCGCGCTTGATGCCGGCAATGCCGTTTTGCAGCGTGGCGGTAGTGCCCGTGATGCAGTCATCGCCAGTGTGACCGTGCTGGAGGACTCCCCGTTGTTCAATGCCGGAAAAGGCGCGGTCTATAACGCTGAAGGCGGTCATGAACTGGACGCGTCACTCATGGAGGGGCATACCGGAAAGGCTGGTGCCGTTGCCGGGCTGCGCACCATCAAAAATCCCATTCTGCTGGCCGAGGCAGTGATGCAGCATTCAACGCATGTGCTGTTAGCAGGTGAGGGTGCCGAGCATTTCGCCGATACCCGCAAGGATATCGTGCGCGTGGCACCAGAATACTTCGATACCGAGCATCGCTATAAGCAACTAATGAAAGCCAAAGCTGAAGAACGGCAGACCGTCTCGACCGATTTGAAGGGCAAGTATTTCGGTACTGTCGGTGCGGTGGCATTGGATCGCAATGGTCACATCGCAGCCGCCACATCGACCGGTGGCATGACCAACAAACGCTGGAGCCGCATCGGTGATTCGCCGATCATCGGTGCCGGCACCTATGCCAATGAACAATGCGGAGTGTCCGCAACCGGCTGGGGTGAATTTTTCATCCGTGCCGTCGTGGCCCATGATATCTGCGCACGCATGATGTACCGCGGCGACTCCCTGGCCCAGGCCGCGGAAGAGGTTCTGCTGAAAGTCGTTCCAGAAATGGGCGGAGACGGCGGCGTCGTCGCACTCGACCGGGACGGCAATGTTTCCCTGCCGTTCAATACCGAAGGCATGTACCGCGGCTGGATCAGGCCGGACGGCAGTCGTGGCGTAGCAATTTTCAGCGATTGATGCGCACTCTCCTGCTTATAATGCTGTTCGCGGCCCTGGGCTATCTGCTCGGCATGAATGCCCTGAAAATCCTCAATATCGAACAATCTGGCGACACACTCATTCTGGAGAATAATCCATGAGCGACATCCTAATCGGCAAAGGTGAACAGCAGGTTTCCCTGCTTGCCAAATACGGCAACCGTCATGGCCTGGTGGCAGGCGCCACCGGTACCGGAAAATCGGTTTCGTTGATGGTGCTTGCCGAAGGTTTTTCGCGCCTCGGTGTACCGGTGTTTATGGCTGATGTCAAAGGCGATATCGCCGGGCTTGCCATCGCCGGAACCATGAATGAAAAAATCCAATCGCGTGTCGCCGACATCGGCATTCCCGATTATGCCAATGAAGCTAGTCCTGTCGCGTTATGGGATCTTTACGGAAAGAAAGGCCATCCGGTGCGGACCACGGTTTCCGAATTTGGCCCTGATCTGTTCGCACGCGTACTCGAGCTCAATGAAACCCAGGCTGGTGTACTCGATATCGTCTTCAAGCTGGCCGATGATGACGGCCTGCTGTTGCTGGACCTGGAAGATCTACGTGCGGTCCTCAACCATGTTTCCGAAACCAAAACCGAGGTTTCCGCCAAATACGGACTAGTTTCGCCGGCATCAGTTGCCGCCATCCAGCGCGCATTGCTGCGTCTTGAGCAGCAGGGAGGCGATCACTTCTTCGGTGAACCCGCGCTGCAACTCTCGGATATCATGCTACGGCACGCCTCTGGGCGGGGCATGATCAACCTACTGACTGCCGACCAGCTCATCCTGCAACCGCGGCTCTATTCCAGCTTCCTGCTCTGGCTGCTCAGCGAGTTGTTCGAGACCCTTCCGGAAGTCGGCGATCTCGAGCAGCCGAAACTGGTATTCTTCTTCGATGAAGCGCATTTGCTGTTCGGTGACATCCAGCCGGCGCTGCTGCAACGGGTCGAACAGGTGGTCCGCCTTGTGCGTTCAAAGGGCGTTGGCGTGTATTTCTGTTCGCAGAACCCCGATGATATCCCGGACAACGTCCTCGGCCAGCTCGGCAACCGCATCCAACATGCCCTGCGCGCCTATACCCCACGCGACCAGAAAGCGGTGCGTACCGCAGCCGAAACCTTCGTGCCGAATCCGAAAATCGATGTCGCCAAGGTGATTTCCGAATTGGCTGTCGGCGAAGCCCTGGTGTCGACACTGCAGGAAAAGGGCATTCCGATGCCGGTCGAGCGCGCCATCATTTGTCCACCACGCTGCCGTATGGGTGCCATTACTGAGACTGAACGCCAAGCTGTTCTGGCACAGAGTCTGTTGGGCGTCAAGTATGAACAGCAGATCAACCGGCAATCGGCCCGTGAAATGCTGAGTCTGCGGGTACAGGTGGCGCCAGCCGCTGCGGAAGCTACGACCAAGGCGGGCAAACCAGAGAAAGCGACTAAGCAAGAACCTGGATTCCTGCAGGAAATCCTGTTCGGAAATGGTCGTCGACAGGGGGTCATTGAACAGGAAGCCAAGTATCAGGCTCGCAAGCTCATGCGTGGAATTCTGGGCGGCCTATTGGGCAAAAAACGGTGAATCGGCATGGCTGACAGTCATGATACGCATGCCCCGCGATCGCCGTTCCGCATCTGGCAGGCATTCCAATGGTCGATGAAGGGGCTGCGCACCACCTGGCAGGTCGAATCCTCCTTCCGTTTAGAGGTCTATCTTTGCGGCGTCTTGATACCTCTCGCCCTGGTTCTGGGGCAGAACGGGGTCGAGCGCTTCCTGCTGATTTCGGTATTGCTGCTGGTGCTGGTCGTCGAGGTGCTGAATTCGGCCATCGAGGCGGTGGTCGACCGTTGGGGGCCGGAACTGCATGCATTGGCCGGTCGTGCCAAGGATATGGGATCGGCCGCAGTTTTCCTCGCGGATGTCAATGTCGTAGTTTGCTGGCTATTGATTTTGTGGCCTTCCTGGAGCAATGATTCCTGATGGAGTGGATTTTCAACGGTGAAATCTGGATTGCGTTGGCGACGCTGGCGATGCTCGAAATCGTGCTCGGCATCGACAACCTCGTATTCATCTCGATTGCAGTCAGTAAACTGCCGCCGGAACACCGTCCAGCAGCACGTAAATTCGGTCTGATGCTGGCCTGCATCACCCGGATCATGCTGTTGCTGTCGTTGGCTTATCTGGCACGCATGCAGACTAATCTGTTTTCCCTATTCGGCCAGAACTTCTCAGTCCGCGACCTGGTGCTGATCGGCGGTGGCTTGTTCCTGCTAGTCAAAGGCACTCTTGAAATCCACGATTCGGTCGAGGGGCGCGGTGAGGAAGAAGATATCGATACCAAGCCCTCGGCGGTGTTCGGTTATGTGATTGCCCAGATCGCTGTCATCGACATCGTATTTTCGCTCGATTCCGTGATTACCGCGGTCGGCATGGTCGATAACCGGGCCGTAATGATCGCCGCTATAATCATCGCGGTAGGCGTCATGATTTTCGCCTCTAATCCGATTGGCGATTTCATTGACCGGCATCCGACCGTCAAGATGCTGGCGCTGGCCTTCATCATCCTGGTGGGCGTTGCCCTGATTGCCGATGGTTTCGGCATCCACATCGAGCGCAGCCTTCTGTATTTCGCAATGGCATTCTCGGCGTCTGTCGAGGTGCTGAATATTCTGACGCGACGGCGGCAAAAACGCTGATTTTGGGGTAGGATATGGCCATCCCGTCACGCGAGGTGTGCCATGCAACGATTCCGCCTGTTTTTCCTCATCGTCCTGTCCGCGATGCTGTCCGGTTGCGGCTATAACACCATCCAGCAACAGGATGAAGCCGTCAAAGCGCAATGGTCTGAAGTGCTGAATCAATACCAGCGCAGGGCCGACCTGGTCCCGAATCTGGTGGCTACCGTCAAGGGTTTCGCCGCCCAGGAAGAACGCGTGCTGACGGAAGTCACCAACGCCCGTTCACGCGTTGGTCAGATGAATATCAGTGCCGACCAGGCTTCGGATCCGGAAACCCTGAAGAAATTCCAGGCTGCCCAGGGTGAGCTCTCGGGTGCGCTGTCTCGACTGCTGGTGGTTTCGGAGAACTATCCCGAACTGAAGTCGAATGAAAACTTCCGCGATCTGCAGGTGCAGCTCGAGGGCACCGAGAACCGCGTTACTGTCGCCCGTAACCGCTACATCCAATCGGTGCAGGCTTACAACACACACATCCGCCAGTTTCCGGTGAATATCACCGCTAAGTTGTTCGGGTACCAGCCGAAAGCGAACTTCTCTGTGGAAAACGAGGCGGCTATTTCCAAAGCACCGACCGTCGAGTTCGCACCGGCTGCGCCGGCTCCCGCACCCGGCGGTTGAATCCATGCCGCGCGCCTTCGCGCTCTGTGGTCTGCTGCTTTTTTTCGGTTCTGGTGAAGGCCTGAGCCAAACGCCTGCTGTTGCCACAGAAGTACCCAAGCTGGCGCAGCATGTCACCGATACCACCGGCACGCTCAGTCCCGACCAGGTGGCCGAGCTCGACCAGCGCCTGGCAGAGTTCGAGAAGCGCAAGGGCAGTCAGGTCGCGGTTTACATGATTCCGACCCTGAATGGCCAATCGCTTGAGGACGCTGCTCTGGCGGCCGCCGAAAAAAACAGATTAGGTCGCGCCAAAGTCGATGATGGCGTACTGTTATTCATCGCCAAGGATGACCGTAAGGTGCGTATCGAGGTCGGTTACGGTCTCGAGGGCGCGATACCTGATGCCAAGGCTGGACGTATCATCCGGGAATATCTTGCGCCGAACTTCCGCAAGGGTGATTATTACCAGGGCATCAACGAGGCCACCGGTGCCATCGTCCAGCTCATTGACGGCGAGGAATTGCCGCAACCCTTGCAGGATGAGCAGACCGATCAGCCGCCACCCGGCGGAGTGTTCGCCCTCTTCATCGGCGTGTTCATCGGTTTGATGGCGGCCGGCACCCGGATGAAGCCGTTGTTCCTGCGTCGCTTCGGCGCCGGCATTGTCGCCGGCGGTATCGGGTTTATTGTGCTTAGCACGATCGGTTACGGCATTCTGGCCGCCCTGATTGCCTTTTTCATCGCCAGTGCTGGTCCAGGCCGCTTCAGTTCCGGTGGTGGCAGCTGGGGCTCGTTTCCCGGTGGCGGTTCCGGTTGGGGTGGCGGTTCCGGTGGATGGAGCGGTGGCGGCGGTGGATTTGGTGGCGGCGGTGCTTCGGGAGGATGGTGATGAATCGCTTTATGCAAAATCTGTTCTCGGGCTGGTTTCACTTGAATCGCTGGTTTCCCTCGGGGCGTATGAAACTCATCCGGGATGTCATTGCCGAAGGCGAGCGTGGCCATGCTGGCGAACTCTGTTTTGCGGTTGAAGCACGTTACTCTCCGTTCGCTTTGATGGCCGGAATCCATACTCGTGCCCGCGCCGAGCAGGTGTTCTCGGCTCTGCGCATCTGGGATACCGCTGAGAACAGCGGTGTCCTGCTGTATCTGCAGTTGGCTGAGCGTCGGGTTGAAATCATCGCCGACCGCGGCATTGCGAACAAAGTGCCGCAGGCTGGTTGGGACGCCCTCTGTGCTGATTTTGCCGAGACCATGCGTCATGGTGAACCGGACCGGGCGGTTATGGATTGTCTGAACCGAATCAATGCTTTGCTCATCCAGCATTTTCCGGCCACGGCTGACAATCCGAAAGAGTTGCCGGACGAGCCCATTATCCTCTGAATCACCGAAATTCCGCTTACGCCGGGCCCCCATTTTCAGGCACAATAATGGCTGTACTCGCGGACATTTCAATGACCATCCTGCACGATATCGACCCCGTTGCGCTCCAGTTGCCGATCTGGCCCCATGGCATTCATTGGTACGGCATTATGTATCTACTCGGATTTGCAGCCGCGTTCCTGCTCGGCCGGCAACGCATCCGCGCGGGAACCTTTGCCGGCATCGACGAAAACCGCTTCGGCGATCTTCTATTCAATGGCATGCTCGGTGTGGTCATCGGTGGACGTATTGGTTATGTATTGTTCTACGGATGGTCCGATTTCGTTTCCGACCCGCTGTTTCTGCTGCGCATCAACGAAGGCGGCATGAGTTTCCATGGTGGTCTACTCGGGGTGATGGCCGCCGTCGTGATCTGGTCGGTGCAGTCCAAGAAACATGTGTTCGATACCCTTGATTTTCTGGCACCTCTGGTTCCTCCAGGACTGATGTTCGGACGCATCGGCAACTATATCGGCGGCGAGTTGTGGGGACGATATACCGGCAAGGACTGGGGCATTATTTTTCCGCGTGCCGAGGCAGATCTGTACGGCCAGAGTGCCAACCAACTCAGGGTCCTGCATGAATCAGGACTACTCGAGCGATATGCCCGTTATCCGTCGCAGCTGGTGCAGGCCGCGCTTGAAGGCTTGCTGCTGTTCCTCATTCTGTTCTGGTATTCACGCAAACCCCGGCCGCGCTATGCAGTATCCGGTCTTTTTGCGCTGGGTTATGGAGTGTTCCGTTTCCTAGTCGAGTTTATCCGCCAGCCCGATGCCGATATTGGCTATGTCATATGGAACTGGTTGACCATGGGACAGCTGTTGTCCCTTCCGATGATTGCACTAGGGATTTTCCTGCTAGTCTTGTCGCGCCGGCAAAAGGAGCCCAAGGCATGAAGACCTACCATGCGTTTCTGCAGCATGTAATGGATAACGGACAGGATAAAAACGATCGGACCGGCACCGGTACGCGCTCGGTATTCGGTTACCAGATGCGTTTCGACCTTTCCGAAGGATTTCCCCTAGTGACCAGCAAGAAATTGCATCTTCGCTCGATCATCCATGAACTATTGTGGTTTCTCAAAGGCGAAACTAACATCGCCTACCTGAAGGACAACAAGGTCAGCATCTGGGATGAGTGGGCGGACGCCAACGGCGATCTTGGCCCGGTCTACGGCAAACAGTGGCGCAGTTGGGAAGGCAAGGATGGTGCGGTCGTTGATCAAATCAGCTGGCTGGTCGGCGAGATCCGCCGTAATCCCGATTCGAGACGCTTAATCGTGAGTGCCTGGAACGTCGGCGAACTTCCGCAGATGGCGCTGATGCCCTGCCACTGCCTGTTCCAGTTCTATGTCGCACCGCCGAAACAGGATGGTGGCCGTCCGCGCCTGAGCTGCCAGCTGTATCAACGCTCCGCCGACATCTTCCTCGGCGTTCCGTTTAACATCGCTAGCTACGCCCTGTTGACGCATATGATCGCCCAGGTCTGTGATTTGGATGTCGGTGATTTCGTACACAGTTTCGGTGATGCCCACATCTACAGTAACCATTTCGAACAGGTACACGAGCAGCTTTCCCGGATCCCGGGTCCGCTGCCTCAGTTGCGCCTAAACCCGGCCGTTACCAATCTGTTCGCTTTCACCTTCGAGGATATCGAGATCACCGGCTACGAACCACAGCCGGCCATCAAGGCACCGGTTGCGGTATGAGCCGCATCACCCTAATTGCCGCACTCGACCGGAAGCGAGCCATTGGATTCGATAATGCCTTGCCATGGCGCTTGCCGGATGATCTGAAGCGATTCAAATCGCTGACCATCGGCAAAACCGTGCTGATGGGCCGCAAGACCGCCGAATCGCTAGGACGTGCGTTGCCTGAGCGCCGAAATCTGGTACTGACTCGCAGTGGCAGCGTGCCGTTTGAAGGCATGCATGCCGTCAGTGCCTTGGAAGAGGCGTTAGCCCTTTGCGGTGATCACGAGTTGATGGTCATCGGCGGCGGCGAGATCTACGCGTTGGCGCTGCCGAGAGCCCAACAGATGCATCTAACCCATGTCGATACCGAGTTACCGCAGGCCGATGTCTGGTTTCCGTCGTTCGATGACAATGCATGGCTGGAAACATCCAGCCTGAGTCGCGATGCCGATGATCGGCATGCCCACCAATTCCGGTTCGCCGATTACTTTCGCCTGAATCTACCCTGAGGCTTAGTCCCGGCTTTTGCTGAAGCCATCGCTGCGTCCTGGCACCTGATGGATGCGCAGGCTCGGTCCGAGTTCCAGTGCGGTCAGCGTGCCGCCCCAGACTGCACCGGTGTCGATGGCATAAATCCCCAGGCCCATGAACAATCCGAGTGTCGACCAGTGACCGCAGACGATCGGTAGATCACGTTGGGCATGGCCCGGTGTCGAGAACCATGGATAGAATCCCGGTTGTTGCGTGCCCGGCTTGCCTTTTTCCTCGAAGCCGATACGTCCATTTGGCGTGCAGTAACGCATGCGCGTGAAGATATTGATGATGGCTCTGAAGCGGTCAGTACCGTTCAATTTCGGCGACCAGATCGGCAGGTTGCCATACATCGCCTTCAGATGCCGCGCCGCTTGGTCACTCTGCAGGATTTTCTCGACTTCGCGCGCGTGCGCCGAGGCCATATCCAGCGTCCATTTCGGCGAGAGTCCGGCATGCACCATGGCGAAACCAAGGGTCCGGTCGACATGGAACAGTTTCTGTCCGGTCAGCCAACCGATGAGTGCATCACGCTCCGGTGAAAAAAGAACCCGGTGCAAGTCAGGGTTGACTTTGTTCTGGTCGGCTTCGCTGCGTTGCGCGATAGCCAGCAGCGACATGTCGTGATTACCCAGCACGACCGTACTGCATTCACGCAGGGAGTGCACCAGCTTGAGGGTTTCCAGTGACTGCCCGCCGCGGTTGACCAAATCACCGCAAAACCAGAGATGATCCCGGGCTGGGTCGAATTTGATATGGTCCAGCAGCCGGGCCAGAACATCACAGCAGCCCTGCAAATCACCAATGGCATAGGTTGTCATTGAGTGGGTAATCCGAATTTTCAGTCCCGGTCATTATAGCGCCGGTGTGAGCCTTAAGCCTGCCTATTCAGGCTCTGCGCTAGACCGCGGCATCGGACAGGAAATTGGCCAGATGCACGAAGGAGGCCACCGGCAGCTGTTCGGCGCGGGTTTCCGGCTTGATGCCTGCCGCCAGCAATTGCTCGCCCGTACATAGACGGGAAAGGGCGTTGCGCAGGGTTTTCCGGCGCTGGCCGAAGGCATCGCGCACGACAGCTGCGAATAGTTCCGGATTGCGGATGACAATCTGGGTCGGCTCGCGAGGTATCAGCCGGACCACGGCCGAGTCGACCTTCGGTGGCGGATTGAAGCTTTGCGGGGGGACATCGAACAAGGGAATGACCTCACAGACCGACTGCAGCATCACGCTTAAACGGCCATAAACTTTGCTTCCCGGCTCCGCGGCCATACGCTCGACAACTTCCTTCTGCAGCATGAAGTGCATGTCACGGACATGTGTGCAGTGATCCAGGACATGGAAAAGAATCGGGGTTGAAATGTTATAGGGCAGATTTCCAACCAGACGAATCCGGTCTTCACCGGCCAGCTTGCCGAAATCGACCTGCAGAACGTCTTTATGCACGATGGTCAATTCGCCAATGCCATGCGCGGCTTCGCTCAGCGGAGTAATCAGGTCGCGGTCGAACTCGATCACGGTCAGACGGCCGTGTTTCTTAAGCAAGGGAAAGGTAATCGCGCCCTGGCCTGGCCCGATTTCCACCAACATATCGCCCGGTTTCGGATCAACAGAATGTAGGATGTGTTCGATGATGCTGCGGTCGGTCAGGAAGTGCTGGCCGAGGTTTTTTTTCGGCGGCGCCTTGAAATGGCTCATGCCGTTACTCCCTGCAGTGCCAGTCTCCGGCAAAGCTGGACGGCCTGCCAGAGGCTCTCATCGCTGGCTCTGCCGGTTCCGGCCAGATCCAGAGCGGTACCGTGATCGACGGCCACGCGCGGATAGGGCAGGCCGAGGGTGATATTGACGGCACTGTCGAAACCGGAGTATTTGAGTACGGGCAGTCCCTGATCGTGGTACATGGCGAGGATGGCGTCGTATTCCGCCAAGCGCGCGGGCAGAAAAGCGGTGTCGGCTGGTAACGGGCCTTGAAGATGAAAGCCCTCGGCCCGAAGCTTTTCCATTACCGGAATCATGATGTCGATTTCTTCACGCCCAAGCACGCCGTCTTCGCCGGCATGCGGATTCAGGCCGAGAACAGCCAGCCTGGGCTCGGCCAAGCCGAAGCGGCGGCGCAGGTCGTCCCGTGTAATGCGCAAGGTCCGTTCAAACAGAGCTGGAGTGAGGGCATCAGCCACCTCCCGCAGAGGCAGGTGGGTGGTCACCAGCGCCACACGCAGGAAATCCGTGGCGAGCATCATCACCACGGGAACACCAGCCTGTTTGGCCAACAGTTCGGTGGTACCGACATAGGCGATACCGGCGGCGTTGATTGCGGCCTTATGCGCCGGACCGGTCACCATACCGTCAAATTCACCCTGCATGCAGCCTTGTCCGGCGCGCAGCAGGGCTGCGATGACCTGGGCCGAATTTGCGGGCACCAGGTGTCCGGGACGCATCGGCATCGGCGCGGTGAAGGGCAGGACGGCGAGTTCTCCGAGAGCACATTCCTCGCCCGCCGCTTTGCAGTGTAGAGGAAGATTCAAGGTCTGTGCGGCAGCGTACAGGTGGGCCGGGTCGGCGAGAACGGTCAGACGGCAGGCATGCTCCCGTTGGGCAAGCCGGACACACAGTTCCGGTCCGATTCCGCCCGGTTCACCGGGAACCAATGCCAGGCGCGGCCGGATGGCCATCAGATCGGAGCGAGACGCGACTCGACGAAGGCTTCAGCACGCAACTGGCGCATGAAGCGTTCGTATTCTTCTTCTGCCTTGCGCTGGCCGATGGCTTCGCGGGCCTCGCGCCGTTTGTTATCGGCGTTGGCATCCGATGAGCGTTTGCCCAGACGCTTCATGACCAGGAAGCCGGCATCGGTCTGGAGCACCGGTGACAGCTCGCCATCTTTGAGAATGACGATTTGTGAACCGATCTGGGTGCCCCATTGGTTCTGGGTAAACCAGTCGAGTACGCCACCGTTTTCAGCATTGAGATCGGGGCTGGAAAACTGCTTGGCCAGCTTGCCCATATCCTCGCCTTTGCCGATCCGGGACAGCATTTCTTCCGCTTTCTGGCGCGCAACCTCGTTACCACCGACACGGACTGGATCGATCAGAATGGCCTGCGCCCGGTATTCTTCAACTTGCTTGACCTGGGAGGCATCCCGGGTTTCGGCCAGTTGAATTAGCTGGTAGCCGCTGGGACCGCGGACCGGCTGCGAGACATCGCCGGCCCTCATTTCCGAAATCATCGCGGTGAACTGCGGCGGAATCGAGTCGAACGTCCTCCAGCCGATGATGCCGCCCTCGAGGGCATTCTGGGCATCCGAGTAACGGATGGCGGCGGCCTTGAAATCCATTTTTCCGGAGGCGATCAGTTCGCGGATCCCATCGATTTTGCGCTTGGCGGTCGCCACCTGATCAGGGCTTGGGTTTTCCGGTAGTGCCACCAGGAGATTCGCCAGCAGGACTTCAGGACCGGCTGCTTTCTGGCTCGAAACATATTGTTCCACTTCCGAATCGCTGACCTGAACGCGACTCTGCACATAACTCTGGCGCAAGCGCTGCTGCAGGAGCTCATCGGTGAGATTGCTGCGGTAGTCTTCGAATGCGATGCCTTCCTGCTGAAGGCGCTGCGCGAACTGTTCCTGGGTCATTTTATTGGAGCCGGCGATGTTCTGAATGACCTGATTGATCTCGCCGTCGGAGACGCGGATTCCGATATCCTTAGCGCGGTTAATCTGCAGGCGCTGCAAAATCAGACGTTCAAGCACCTGACGTTCCAGTACGTTTTCTGGCGGGAGTTGATTAACCTGCTTTGCATACTGCGTTTTGATGTTGCCGATGGCGCGTTCGAGCTCACTGCGCAGGATGACATCTTCATCAATAACCGCCACGATGCTGTCGATGGCAGTGCTGGCTTGTGTATTCTGTGCTAAGGCGGCATCTTGGAGTCCGGGGCCGAGAAGCAGGGCAAGCACCAGGGATTTGGGGATGACAGACATGCAACACTCCGGTATCGGTTAGAGCGGAAAAACAGGGTTGGTACATCAATACGCTAGGATACCATTATCCTTGAACAATTCAGGCTGGCTGCCCATGCTACCCAAGCCGTTCAGCTCGAGTTCCAAGAACACACCGGTATTCTCGCGGCTGTCGAAACTGCGGATATACCTGCGCCCGAATACCCGGAATGCCATACAGCAACTGCGCCATTCGAAGCCCAGCAGGCTGTCGAGGTTCTGGTTGTCGCGTAACGAATAATTCCAACGCCCCATGACACGCCAGTTGTCGTTGATGGGTAGGACAATAGCAAAGTCTGTTTGTTCCGCAAAGTCCTTGCGGAAACGGTATCCGGCATTAAACTGCAGCCCGTTCGGGCGCGACCAGTAGCCACGGATAGAAGACAGCTCGGTGTTTCGGTCGGCCGGATTCCAATGCTGCGTCATGCCGATCTGCCATTCATCACTGAGCCGTATATTGGCCTCGGCAACCCAGGCCGAACCATCAGCCGGCTGGCCCGGTTCGCCAGGCAGGGTCACTTTGGGTGTCTTGAAGTAGGTGATGCGGCCCAGACTGAAGTTCATCCGCTCCTTTCCGGATTCCGAGCTGATAAAGCGGGTGGTCAGGGCTGTCGTCAGCTGGTTGGCATCAGTTTGCCGGTCCGCGCCGCCATAGCGGTTCTCGCGGAACAGCGAAGGCCACATGAAGGTCAGCGGCTGGGTGTCGAAGGCCGGGATGTCGGTCTGGTCGCGGTAAGGCACGTTCAGGTAGAACACACGCGGCTCGAGGGTTTGAATGAAATCCAGACCGGCAAAGGTCACCGGCCGTTCGAAATAAGCGCCGGCATCCAGACTTAAAACACTAAGCCCGCGGCTCAGTCGCGTGGGTGCGGTGACATCGAACGGATCGGGATCGATCCAGTATTCGGTCTGCCGCCAGCTCAGACTTGGGATGGCGAACCAGTTACCGCCATTCAGCGGGAATTTGACGAAGGGCGTGACATCGACACGGCGGCCATCGTTCAGGACCTCATGCTCGAAAACCACGGCCTCTGCATTCAGGCCAGCCTCCAGCCAGGGGCGAATCGGCTTGCTGCCACTCAAGGCCAGATGAGGCATGCGTCGGTAGGGTTCCGATCCTGGCATCTGGGTCGGATTGGCAATTTCCCAATTGGCGGCAGTCAGATCAAGATTCCAGTATTTGCCGCGTCCGTAAAAGCCCAGCTCGCTTTTCAGGAGGGGCGTCGAGGTTTCGGTGATTGCGCTGCCGAAATCGGAGAAGTAATACACATCGCTGGCCGTATTGAGTTTGCTCTGGAAATACCAAGCCCGGTTTATTGCCGTGAAGTGTTCCCAGCCCATCCGATAGCGATCTCCGCCACGGATATCATCACTGGGAAGATAGTTGCCATCGAAAATTCCGGCATTGTTCTGCGTCAAATAGCGAAATTCGGTACCAAGCATCCAGCCGCGTTCGCTCAGATAGCGTGGCGTCAGGGTAGCATCGAAATTGGATGCCAGATTTAGGTACACCGGTATCGAAATGTCAAAACCGTTCAGACTGTCCTGTCCGATTTTTGGAGACAGTAATCCGGAGGCGCGCGTGCTATCCGTGGGAAAGCGCATTGCCGGCAACCACAGAATGGGAACGCCGCCCACTTCCAGTTTGACGTTTTTTGCCACTCCCTGATGGGTGTTGTCGTTCACCTTGATTTCATCGGCGATGAATTGCCATTGTCGTTGATTGCTCGGACAGGTCGAGAAATTGGCACCGCTGAGGCGGCTGACGTCATTTTGTATGAGGATTTTATCGGCGCTACCGTTGCCATTGCTTTCATGGAACTGGTAGTTCAGTCCACTGAGGGCGATGTCACCGGTTTTCTGGTTGCCCTGGGCGCTGTCGGCAGTCATGCGCAGGGCCTTGTTTTGGAACCTTACCGGACCTTCGCTGCGATAGGTCTGGCTGGCATGATCGAAGCGCAAAGCGTCCGTGGCGAGCCATTCACTGCCTCTACGCAATTCAACATTGCCTGCGAACACGGATTGGTCACGCGTGCCGATGTCCAGATTATCGGAGATGATATCGGCAGGCTGGCTTGCGGGGTCGGTCGTGTCATCGGTCAGCGGCTGGAAAAGCGGTAGATACTCGGGATTACTGCACAATTGCCAATGGGAGCCGCCGACGGCTTCTTGATTCTGTGCCTGTGCATTCACAGTGCCGAGCAGGCTCAGACAGGCAAGGAATAAACGGGTTCGGCGCACGCATGACCCCAATCGGTAGTTATGCTGTATTTTACCCTTTAATAGCTGGCTTAAACGGGCTCCGAAATGACCGAATCCATCAAAACCGATGCCGAGTGGCGAGCACAGCTGAGCCCGGAGCAGTACGCGGTTTGCCGCTGTTCGGCGACCGAGCCGCCATTCAGTGGCAAATACTGGGATCACCACGCAGCGGGCATGTATCACTGCGTAGCCTGCGGGGCGGGGTTGTTCGCTTCTGACAGTAAATTCGACTCCGGCAGCGGTTGGCCAAGTTATTTCCAACCGGTGGATGCCAAGGCTCTAAAACTTGAATTCGACGACTCCCACGGAATGCGTCGCACCGAAGTGCTGTGTGCCGGATGCGGCTCTCATCTGGGACATGTATTTCCCGACGGTCCCAAGCCCACCGGTTTGCGCTATTGCATCAATTCCGCGGCCTTGGATTTCAAGCCGGCGGACTAGGATTTCCGGCGGTCATGGCGCCAGAGCACTTCCCCGTGGCCGCTGGCCCGGGCCAGAACGCGGGCCAACACGAACAGCAGATCCGATAAGCGGTTCAGGTAGCGGATTGCTTCCGGACGAACCGCATCATGGTGGGACAGGGTCACCACCTCGCGTTCGGCGCGGCGGCTGATGGTGCGGGCCAGATGGCAGTGACTTGCGGCCATGCCACCCCCCGGCAGGATGAAATCCTTCAGCGCGGGCAAGTCGGCGTTGAAAGCATCCAGTTGCCGCTCGAGATGGTCGATGTCGGCATCGAAAATGGCGGCATGGCCCGGAATGCAGAGCTCGCCACCAAGATCGAATAGGTGATGCTGAACCGATACCAGCAGGTCGCGGACCTCTTGAGGGACGTCACAAGCCAGAATCAGACCAATGGCCGAGTTCGCTTCATCCACCGTGCCGTAAGCGGTAACCCGCGCGGAATCTTTGGAGACACGGCTGCCATCGCCCAAGCCTGTGGATCCGTCATCGCCGGTCTTGGTGTAGATCTTGGTCAGCCGATTGCCCATCAGGCGGGTTGACGCATTTCCGGAAGACGCTGTTTCAGAAGCTCATAGCCGCCGAACAGGACAGTGGCGTAGAACAGTGTGCCGAGCAGGCCGTTCTGGAAGAAAGGGAGTCCGGCAACGTAAGCAGCCATCAAACCGGAAGCGGTCTGCGGAAAGAAAGCGGAACCATACCAGACTCCGAAGTTGGTCACCAGAAAGAAAATCAGGGCACCGGCAAGGCTATAGCACCCGATGCGCAACGCCGAAACTCGGCCACGCAGTCCGAATCCAAGCACGCTTAGACCTGCAATGGTCAGATAGACCAACCAGAAGCCAGCGGAGACAAAATAGCTGAAATATTCGCCGCCCATCATTACGCCGAGTGCCAGATCCGAAATGAACAGAGCGATCAGCGGAACCAGAAGTGCCAGTGATTTTCGGGCAAAATACGCACCGCCGAACAATGCCATGGCTTCGACCGGCGAAAAGTTCGGCGGATGCGGGATCAACCGTGTCAGGGCTACCGCCAGAATCATGCCGGTCAGCACAGTGAGATTGAGGGCAAGCGGACGGTTTGGCATACGATTCTCGAAGCAGGAAAAAGCAATCGGTAATAGAATACCTTATTCAGCAGGATTTGAGAGAACCCGTGGTGCCCCAGGCGTGTGAAAATGTGGATATCGCCATCGTTGGCGGCGGGCTGGTCGGATCCAGTCTGGCCTGTGCGCTCGAACGTTCTGGCTTGTCGGTGGCGCTGATTGAAGCGGCCGATACACCGGAGGTCACGCCGGGTTTTGACCAGCGAAAGTTAGCCTTGGCCCAGCGCAGCATCAATGCGCTTGAGCGATTGGGCGTTTTGTCCCAGTTGTCGGTTCCGCCGACACCAATCCTGCGTATCCATGTCAGCCGGGCCGGCGATTTCGGGCGTACGCTGCTCGATGCGGCCGATTTCGGGCATGCCGGATTCGGCGCCGTGGTATTGGCCCAGGACCTGGGGCTGGCCTTGGCCAAGCGCGTTCAGAGTCTGCAACGCACCCGCCGCTTCTGCCCGGCCCGAGTCTTGGCCTGCCGATTTTCCGCGGAGGGTGCCCATTTGACGCTGTCAGCCGCCGAAGGTGAAAAGCATATTGCGGCCAGGCTGGTGGTGGCCGCGGATGGCACGGATTCGTTCATTCGAACGGCTGCAGGCATTGCCACCCGTTCGCATGATTATGGGCAAACCTTGTTCGTATGTTCGCTACGGGCGGAGCATGCCAGCGATGGAACCGCCTACGAACGTTTCAGCAATCAGGGTCCCATGGCACTCCTGCCGATGGCCGATGGCGCATATGGCGCCATCTGTGGGATCGCCGGCGCCGATGCACCCGCAATCGCCGCCTTGGATGATGCTGATTATGCCGCCTATTTCCAGAGCCGTTTCGGCTGGCGGGTCGGGAAAATCCATGCAACCGGCAAGCGGACCGTTTATCCGCTGAAACAGATTGTGGCCGAGCGTTTGCATGCTTATTGCGCTGTTTTGATGGGCAATGCCGCGCAAACCATCCATCCGATCGGCGCTCAGGGATTCAACCTGGGTTTGCGTGACGCCCTGTCTTTGGCAAAGCTTGCATTGACCGAAGGCGTGCACGAAAGCACGGCCGCAGCCTACAGCGCATCAAGGCAGGATGACCGCTCGCGCACCTTGGCATTCAGCGATGGCTTGGCCCGCATGACCGCCAATCCGGGAGCACCGGCGCATGTCCTGCGTTCTCTTGTGTTGCTCGCATTGGGGACCGCACCTGCTTTGGCGGCCGGGCTGGTCTCGGGCGCCATGGGCTACCGGGGCTCCAGCCGATTCGAGGAAGTGCTGTGAAGGCGCTGGATATCATTGTGGTGGGCGGCGGTATGGTCGGCCTCAGTGCCGCCCTGATGGCAGCCCGGCAGGGCCTGCAGGTGGCGCTGGTGGAGGCGCATGCGCCGAAACCCTGGCAGAAGGAACAACCGGATCAGCGCGTGGTGGCATTGGCGTTGGACAACCAGGCGCTGATCGACTCCTTCGGGCTCTGGCAGGACGTACTCGACCGGCGTGCTTATCCCTATTCCACAATGACGGTATTCGATGCGGTCCATTCGACACCATTGCGATTCGATGCCGGTGAACTGGGTCGGCCGTATTTGGGACATATCCTCGAGAATGATGCCCTGGTAGAGGTGCTCTGGCAGGCAGTCATCCATGAATCCAATATCCTTCTGTACTGTCCGGATAAAATCGGAAGTCTGCATGAAACCGAATCGGAGGTCCGCATCGGCTTGCAAAGCGGCGTGGAATTGAGTGCGCGGCTTGCCATCGGTGCCGATGGCGCAAGCTCCCGGGTTCGGGAATTGCTCGGTATCGCAACCGAAGACCACGATTATGGTCAGAAAGGACTGGTGGCTTTCGTACACACCGAACGCACGCACGAGCATACGGCATGGCAGTGTTTCCTGGACAGCGGCCCCCTCGCTTTTCTGCCGTTTGGAGAGCACTGCTGTTCGATTGTCTGGAGCCTGTCGCAGACCGAAGCCGATAGGTTGCTGAAAACCGAGCCGGAGGTATTCTGCCAAGCGCTGGATTCGGCTTTCGCCGGTAAACTCGGCAAGACCCGCCTGCTTTCGGATCGGATCGCGTTTCCATTGCGTCGCAGGCTGGCCAAGACGATGATACAAGGGCGCACGCTTTTGCTCGGCGATGCCGCGCATGCCGTACATCCGTTGGCGGGTCAGGGTGTGAATCTGGGTCTACGTGATGTTTCCGCATTACGCGATGCCTTCACGGCCTCTGCAGGCAAAACCGGTGACGCCCTGGATGGCGCTCAGCTGGTGCGTTGGGCGCGGACGCGTTACTCGGAAAACACCGTCGCGGCACTGGCTTTTGAAAACATCAATCGGATTTTTTCGAACGATAATGTGGCGCTTTCTCTGCTGCGCGGACATTTGCTGGGAATCGGTGACCGCATCGTGCCCTTGAAAAACGCCATGGCGAGGTATGCGGCAGGGCTTTAACGGCGTTTTCTGCCTTGTGCCAAGAGAATCAATGCATTGCGTCAAGGTCGTTTCAGATTGCGGCTGGCTTCGGTCTGCGAAAAAACCGTCATCACATCGGACGCAGACCCTGAGATCAACGCATGGGCTTGCATTGAGTCCGGCTATCAGCTTTAATCGCTGGAATCCCTTTTCCAGGCCCCGCGATGAGCAATATCCAGAATCTATTATTGATCTCACTTCTAGTGGGTTTTGTCCTGCTTGAATACCTCCTCGGGCGGGTGAAATCATTTAATACCGGCAAGGGCGATAATGTCATTGACCTGCTCAGCATGCTGCTACTGGCCGGACTGACCCAGCCGTTCATTTTCCTTGTAGTCGGATCACTGGGCGACTACGCTTTTCCCGATTACCGCGACGCCCTGGCCGCGCTGCCTTGGTACGTCATGGCTACGATTCTGTTGATTGGCGATGACATGACCCAGTACTGGTGGCATCGGGTTTCGCATTCGCCGCTGCTCTGGCCCTTGCACCGGGCACATCATTCGCCGCAATACATGAGCGCTCGAATCATCTACCGCAATAATTTCTTCTATTATCTGTGCATGCCCGGATTGTGGATTTCCGGCATTCTGATTTTCCTCGGCTTCGCCGAAGTCTATCTGGTCTACATCGTGGTCAAACTGGCGGTGATTACCGGCGCGCATTCGGCAGTCAAGTGGGATGCGCCGCTCTACCGGATCAAGGTTCTGCAGCCACTGATGTGGCTGGTGCAACGCACGATTTCAACCCCGAGTACGCATTATGCGCACCATGCCATGTACGACAATGACGGCATCGGTCATTACAAAGGCAATTTCGGCAATTTGTTGTTCTTCTGGGATGTCCTGTTCGGGACGGCGCATATCACCCAGCAGTACCCTGCCGAAGTCGGGCTGCGTGATGATCAGTTGTTCGGCCGGGAGTCCTGGTGGGTGCAGCTGTTCTATCCGCTGTTCCGTTCAAGGCGTGCGCATTCAGCATTGATTCCCGGCGGCAAACCCTACGAAGAATCGACGCCCGTCTGACTTTCAGATGTCGACGCACCAGTTCAGTTCATCGGGCACATCGCCATGCTTGATGCCATCCAGATAGGCCTTGATGCGTTTGGAGACGATACGCTCTGATACCGGTGGCAAGTCCAAGGTTTCGCCACGGTAGCCGATGCGAGCGATCGGCGCAATGGTGGCGGCAGTGCCGGTGCCGAAAGCATCCTCTAGCCGGCCTTCACGGATTGCGCGGATCACTTCGTCCACCGAAATTCGGCGCTCCTGCACCGGAATTCCCCAATGCCTGGCCAGGTCCACTACTGAACGTTTGACCACGCTGCGCAGAATCGTGTCGGAGTCTTCCGAGGGCGTGAGGATGGTGCCGTCGATGACGAATACCACATTCATGGTGCCGGATTCTTCGATGTATTGGTGCTCCTTGCCGTCTGTCCAGATCAGCTGCTGGAAGCCCTCATCATTGGCGAGCTTGGTCGGTAGCAGTGATGCGGCATAGTTGCCGGCGGTTTTCGCCCGACCCACACCACCTTCGGCCGCGCGCGTGAAGCGTTCCTCAATTTTCACCGACAGCGGTTCGGCATAGTACGCGCCAGTCGGGCAGGATAGAATCATGAATTTATAGGTTTCCGAGGGCCTTACACCGAGGGCTTCGTCGGTTGCGAAGATGAACGGGCGCAGGTAGAGGGCTGCATTATCCTTGGCTGGAACCCAGTCGCGTTCGAAACGGGCATGCGCCTTGACCAGCTCGATGAAGGTGGCTTCAGGAATTCCGGGCATGCATAGGCGTTGACAGGACTCATTGAAGCGGCGAGCATTCAATTCTGGGCGAAACAGTGTGATCCGGCCATCGTGGCCACGGATGGCTTTCATGCCCTCGAAAATACTCTGTCCGTAATGCAGTGTGGTGTTTCCCGGATGCAGGCTGACCAGGCCGAACGGCACAATGGCCGGCTTCTGCCAGATACCGCCGCGGTAATCCATCATCATCATGTGGTCGCTATAGACGCGGCCGAACGGCAGATGGTTCCAGTCGATTTCCGCGATGCGGGAATTATCAGTACGGCGGGTGTCGATGTCGAGGGTCATGGCATTATCGTCATTTGAGGGCGTGCGCGAACACGGTGATTTCTTCGCGGTCATGATACAGCTGTCGTGCCCGGATGCGGACCGGGCGGCCGCATTGGCTCTGGAACAGGTCCAGACACAGTGCGGTTTCCTCCCAGCGTTTTTTCATGGGCAGCTTGAGATTGAAGATGGCATTGCGGCACCAGCCGTTGGCGAACCACTGCGCCATGCGTCTGGCAACCTTGCTGGGCGTTTCGACCATATCGCAGACCATCCAGTCAATCGGGCGTTGCGGTTGCCAGTGAAAAGCGTCGGCACGGATGTGTTCAATCAATCCGGTCGCCAGAGCATCCGGGTGCATCGGGCCGTTATCGATGGCACTGACCTGCAACTGATGCTTGGCCAGCACCCAGCTCCATCCGCCGGGCGATGCGCCCAAATCAGCGGCTTTCATGCCGGAGGCAATCAGATTGATCCGCTCTGTCGGAGTCATCAGGCAAAGGATGGCCTCGTCCAGCTTCATCGCCGAACGGCTCGGTGCCCGCGAATCCTGCTTGAGTCGTGGAATACCCATCGGCCAAGGTGAGCGGTCGTCTACGCTCGAGCTGGCCAGCAGAAGATGCCGGTTGCTCAGGAAAATCACATGCAGCTGCGGCAGTTTCGGATTCGGTTTTTCAGTCAGTAGGCCGCGCTTGCGCAGCGCCGGGCGCAGGGCATTACCGAAGGACTTGGCCAGCCCGGCCAGCGGGCGAGCGATATCGGAGTCGGGGGTTTCCATCGACAACTCGCCGTAGCGGCCCTTGCCGCCAAGGGCATCGATGACCGGGCTGATGCGATCGGCGATGTCCAGATTGGACAATTCATCAATCAGTGCGTATTTCTGCCGGGCAAAAATGAGCTGCTCAAGCCGGATGGCCTGGGTCAAGGTTTCCCGCGGCGCGCCAAGCAGCATAACGAAGGCACTG
>NZ_JBIKSE010000071.1:0-3524 GCF_044348765.1 Arenimonas sp. | reverse complement strand
GTGGCCCACCAGTTCAGACCCAGATAGGTTTTCTCAAAAGATCCACCCGCTACCGCGTTGTCATCGAGATCAAGATTGGAGTAGCGCGCGACCAGTTCGGGTGCACCCCATCGGCCGGTCGGAATCACGCGCCGGGCATAGCCGACATTGCGGTCGTATGGACGGGTTTCACCCGTAATCACCCAGCTTCCGGTGATGTAATAGCCCTTGAATTCGGGATCATTGCGCGTGGGCGAATCGACGGCGGCATGGTTGTATTCGGCCAGCACCGAGAGCGGGCCGCTGTTCCAGAGGGCTTCGAGACCGTATTGGAAAGCGCCATCGGCCGGCATGTTGCCAGTATCCACATAATAGTCGGTGACATTGGATTCCGGACGACCGCGGTAGCGTAAGGTGCCATCGGCACCCACTTCGCGCAAAGCCAGCCCCAGATGCAGGAACTGCTGCTTTTCGGGCACATCCCAGACCAACCCGGTCACGCGCGCGCTGTAATCCATGCCACGACTGCTGGTCGAATTGATATCCCAGGTGTCATTGAATGCGCCGTAGGACAGCGTCATGGTTTTCTTTTCACCAAACACATGCAGCATCTTCACGCCCATATTGCGCGACACAAAGAACGGACTGAGTACGCGTTCGGAATGTGGCAGATTGGCGGCATCGCCGACCATCTCGTAATTGAAGGTTTCCTTGGTCTTGCCGACGGTCAGCTTATTAGTGGGCCCGCCAATCGGAAAAGTGAACGCCAGATCGGTCAACTGCCAGCTCTGCACCGGGTCGGTGTCGAAGCCTTTGTATTCGCCACCGAACTGATAACTCACCTTGTAGTCCTTGCCGATCGAACCGAGGAAGGTCAGGCGTGCACTACGCACCTGCCATTGACTGACCTGGTCACCCACTTGGGTGATACTGTCTTCGTCTTGATCGATATAGGTGAAGTCTTGCAACAGCGCGAGACTCGGCTTGAAGCTGAAGTACTCATTAACCTGATGCATGCCACCATTCGGTTTGGTCTTCAGATCGGGAACCGCATAGTCGACCTCGGCCGGCGCGGCCGGCTTGTCCCCTTGCGCGGTGCCGACTGGCACGCCCAGGGACTCGGTGGATTGGGCTGATACCGCGGCCGATGCCAGCAGCAAAGCCAAGGCCAGGGCGGCATGTTTCGGGAATCGGGTTATCGCTAAATGGGTCATGGGCTTATCCAAGTTTCAGTCGATTACAACATTTGAGGCAAGTGTAGACCTTACCGGACAGTCCGGATTTTATCCCTGAGATTTGGTAAAAGTGAAGCCCCTCCGGGAGACCTGGAGGGGCCCCAGCCGGCGCAATATCGTCTCAGGGGGTGACGATATTGAACCAGAACTTAAAGCTGTCCATCGATGCCAGGAAATCACTTACGATGGCGGCATTGCCATCGATCTTGGCGCTGCCATCGGCTACGGCTTTATCCAGCGTAGTTTTGCCGAGCTGGATGTCATTCAACACGGCCTTGCTCAGGGTGATGGTGGCATCGGCGCCGGCCACGGCTTTGGGGGCGTGGTTCAGCACGGAATTTTCCACACGCAGACCATGGGTTTCACCGACATCGGTGAACACCGCATTGATGGCGTATTTCTTGCCTTCCACTTTTTCCGGATTCAAGCGGACCGCAAAGTAATCGAACAGCATGCTCGGGGTCATGGCACGGATGGTATCCGGAGTGGCGGAAGCCGCCGCCTGGACATTCGGAACGCCGTTACGCAATTCGAAGGCGCCCTGCAGATAGACCGAACGCCATGGGCCGGATTCAGCCTGATAGCCCAGTTGCTCCAAAGCGTCGGCCAGCAGATTCTTGGCTTCCTGGTTGGCCGGATTGGCGAATACGACATGCTTCATCATTTCAGCGACCCAACGGTAATCGTTTTCCTTGAAGGATTCACGGCCCTTACGGAGGGCTTCGGCTTCGCCGCCCATGGCCTTGACATAACGCGGCGCAACCATTTCCGGCGGCAGATTGTTCAGATCGGACGGATTGCCGGTGTACCAGCCCATGTAGCGCTGATAAACCGCGCGGGAGTTGTGGCGTAGCGTGCCGTAATAGCCACGGATACTCCAGTCGTTCTCCAGCGAAGCTGGCAGCTTGATGATCTCCGAGATTTCCTCACCGGTGTAACCCATGTTCATCAGGCGCACGGATTGGTCGTGGGTGTACTTGTAGATATCGCGCTGTTTGCCGAAGTACGAAATGATACCGTCGCGGCCCCATTGCGGCCAGTGATGGCTCTGGAATTTGACCTCAACCTCTTTACCGTACAGGTCGATGGTTTCATCGATATACGACGCCCACTTCAATGGATCACGGACCTGGGCGCCGCGTAGGGTCAGCACGTTGTGCATGGTGTTGGTGGTATTCTCGGCCATCCACAGCGCTTTGAACTGCGGGAACCAGGTGTTCATTTCGGCCGGAGCTTCGGTCCCTGGCGTCATCTGGAATACCATCTTGACACCGTCAACCTCAACGACCTGGCCGGTCTTTTCGACATCGAGTGTCGGCAAAATCAGGCTGGGACTACCACTAGAGGTGGTTATGCCCAGACCGCCGGTGACACCGCCGCGGGCGTTGCGCGGCAGAACCGCGCCGAACATGTATACGGCACGGCGGCCCATGGCGTTGCCGGCGATGACATTTTCGCTCACGGCATGCTCGGTGAAGCCCTCCGGTGCGATGATCTTCACTTTTCCGCTCTTGACATCGGCTTCGTCAACGATGCCGCGGACACCGCCGTAATGGTCAGCATGGCTGTGACTGTAGACCACGGCATGGATCGGCCGCTTGCCCAGATGTTCAGTGACTAGATCGAAGGCCGCTTTGGCGGTTTCCGGTGAAATCAGCGGGTCGAATACAATCCAGCCGGACTTGGTCTTAATGAAGGTGATATTCGATAAATCATAACCACGGACCTGATAGATGCCATCGGTGACCCTGAACAAGCCATTGAGCAAGCCCAGCTGGGCATTGCGCCACAGACTCGGATTGACGGTATCCGGCGCTGGCTTGTCGAGGCCGATGTAAGCCTTGTAGGCCTCAAGATCCCAGATGGCTTTACCTTTGGCATCACGGATGGTCAGGGTTTTCGGGGTAGCGATGAAGCCCTTCTGGGCGTTCTCGAAGTCCTGGCGGTCACTGAACGGCAAAGACTTCAGGACCTGCGCGTTCGCAGCCTGGGTCGCACTGGTAGCGCCTTTGGTTGGGGCCAATCCAGCCTGACCGAAGGCCAAGGAGGCCGCCAGCATGCCCATCATGAGGGCAACCAGGAAGTTACGGCAGAATTTAGGTGCGTTCATGAGGCCTTGAAAAGGACAATGGTAATATCAACCATTCATCATAGCCTCGGCATTTTAGGCTATCTTTACAGTAATGGACAGGTTTTTGACTTCTGGGACAGGGGTGCCAGTATCTTGACCGATATGGAATTGAATTAAAGTGGCTAAAAACATAAAGAATGCTATCCGGGCCACGCCGATGACCTCGGTAATCTGGGTCC
>NZ_JBIKSE010000042.1:0-12891 GCF_044348765.1 Arenimonas sp. | reverse complement strand
CTGCTGCGACGCTCAGGCAGAGGCGCCTCACTGAAATGTTCCGGCAAGGCATAGGCCGGATCGATGCAGGCTACTGCCGACCAACGCCCGTTGGCCAGAGCGTAATCGAGCGCGCTGCGGCCCTGTGTATCTACCGCGGCACGCGACAGTTTCGGCTGAGCCAATAGCCGCTTGAGGACCTCGACCTCTCCGGCTTGTGCGGCCAGCATATAAGCGCTGATACCGGCATCGTCCTGGGCATTGACCTGAGCACCGAGCTCCAGAAGCGCTGAAACCACTTCGGTCAGACCGGCCTGTGCGGCCACCATCAACGGCGTCATCTGCTGAGCATTGCGCACATCCACCTTGGCTTTGTGTTTGTGGAGCAGGCGTATGCCGATTTCATCATCCTCGGCGCCGGCAGCGGCAATCATCACCGGAACGGCTCCGGCCGGCTCGATTTTGGCTTTGCGTTCCAGCATATAACGAGCAACACGCCAATTGGCCGCCTGACAAGCCAAAGCCAACGGCGTGTATCCGTCCCTGTTGACGGCTTCGATATCGGCACCGGCGTCTAACAACAGAGCAGCGACGGCGGCATCGGTGCTGCGCATGGCATGATGAAGGGGCGTGTTGCCATCGGAATCGGTGACATCGGTTCGGGCACCGTTGGTTAGCAGCATGGTGACCGCTTCCGAGCGGCCATGCCAACTGTCACGGGTGGCACTGAGCAATGGGTTCAGTCCGGCATGGAACGCATTCACATCCACACCGCTGCCAATCAATGCCCGCATCAGACGCAGATCGCTGAGGGTGCCGGCAATCATCATCAGGCTGCGCTGGTCCTTGGCGCCGGCCGTCGGCAACTGATGCGGATTGGCACCAGCGTCGAGCGCCTGCAATGCCGCATCGACCTGGCCGTTATGCACCGCCTGCAACAAAGCGATATCCGGGTCCAGCGATGGTACCGGTGACTTTGCAGTGACGGGAATCGCCGCCATTGCCGATTCGCCGGCCAAAACTGCTTTCGGTAAAGGGATCTTGACGGTCACTGCATGCCAAAGCAGCGCGAGCACGCCATAGCCAAGTAACCACAGACTGAAGGCCTTTAACCAGAACGCCCAGCCGGCTGCAGTCAATAACGCCGGCATGGCCAAGAGCAGCAGCACCAAACCAGCCAATGCCGAACGCCAGAATGCAAATTGTGGATGACTGGGCTCGAAGGTCGGCCAGCCCTGCCGATAGTCCTGCTGCCACTGCGCCCAATTCGGCCAGATCCGCTGCAGCCCCAGTACCACCATGCCGGACGCAACTGATAAAGCCAAAGCCGACAACACGCTCTGGGTCTGCTGTACCGCCTGTATCGGCCAGATCAGCAACAGGGCCAGACCGCACTGCAAGAACAACCACGCACCGGCAATATGAGCGATTGATTTCAGCATCGGCAGAAAGTGCCATTGCTTCGGATGCATACCGGCCTTCAGCAGTTCCACCATGACCGCATGAAACACGGCCAATTTCAGCGCCAAGATACCGAATTCAACCATCGCCGACGCCTCCTGCAACCAGAGGATCCAATACGCTTGGCGGAAACTGCAGGTGAAATCCATGGGTGTGGAGATTGGCTTGCAACACGCCGGCATCAACACGCGCCAAGCGGCGACCGGCGGTCAGTTCGAACTCAAGCACGAACTGCCAGGGTTGCAATGGCGCGCCGACGGTTTCAGGCAGGGAGGCGAAAGCATCGGCTTTCGGCAAATACAGGTAGGTATCCGGTTTGCGCAGGGATTTGTAGACGAAAACGGGCATACACGGTCCAAGGCCTTTGCCACATTGTCCTCTACAACGCGCTTTCAGGAAAGCCCTTTATTATTTGGTACGCTATGGGAGTTTTCATTGAGGAGTACCGCATGTCCGCCCGCCGTCTGTTGTCCGTTTCCGCCGTCTTGTTCTGCGCCGCCGTTTCCGCGCAGACGCCGATCACGCTTGACCAGGCCATGGCTCATCCGGACTGGATCGGCACGCCGGTCGAACAGGCGTGGTGGTCGGCCGATTCAAGCAACGTGTTCTACCGCCAAAAACTGGCCGGCAGTCCGGTGCGCGCCACCTACCGCGTGGACGCGGATGGCGCCAGCCAACGTGTTGAAAATACGGGCTGGGCACAGCTCGACGAAGCCCAGCAGAGTTTCGACCGCAGCCGCCAGCGCGCACTGTTCGTGCGCCAGGGCGACGTGTTCCTGCGTCAGCTCGGCAACAACAGCCTGGTGCAGATCACCAAGAGCGCCGAAGCCGAATCCAATCCGGTATTCGGCAGCGACGGCAGCGTCCTGTTTCAGCGCGGCAACGACTGGTTCACCGCGCGCAACGGACTGATCGAACCGGTACTGCAGCTGAAGACGGAAAATGATCCGAAGAAAACGCTGCCAATCAGCGCCGCAAACGCGCATGAACTCCGCCTGATCGCCACCCTGGCCCGGCAGAAAGCCGAACGCGAGGCCCTGAACAAGGACCGCGATGAGCGTCGTGCCGGTGACGGCAGCGGCGCGATGCCGGCCACCTATCTCGGCAACAAGCTCGATATTTCCGGAAGTTCGCTGTCCCCGGATGGTCGCTATGCCCTGGTGACTACCACCGAAAAGGGCGCCGACGAAGGCCAGACCGGCAAGATGCCGAAATACGTGACCGACAGCGGCTTCGAGGAATTCGAGAACGTACGTACGCGGGTCGGCCGCAATATGCCGCTGGCACAGAAACTCTGGCTGGTCGATGTGCGCGCGCAGTCGGTGCGCGAACTCGATTTTTCAAGCCTTTCCGGTATCGCCACCGATCCGCTGGCGGACCTGCGCAAGGCGCAGAAACGCGATCCGCTGAAAGGCAACCGTGCGGTGCGCATGGAGGCACCGGCGGTGTGGAGTGCCGACGGGACTCAGGTCGCAGTGATGGTGCGTACCATCGACAACAAGGACCGCTGGCTGGCTGGCATCGATTTCGCCAGCGGTAAACTCAGCGTCCGCCACCGCCTGACCGACCCGGCCTGGATCAACTGGAGCTTCAACGAATTCGGCTTCCTGCCCGACAACCGCTTCTGGTTTCTGTCTGAACAAAGCGGCTACAGCCATCTGTATGTGGGTGAAGGAAAGGCCGCGAAAATGCTGACTTCCGGCAACTACGAAGCCAGCAGCGTGCAGTGGAATGCCCAGGGCAGCCAGGCCTACTTCCTGTGCAACCGCCGCTGGCCGGGCGATTACGAAGTCTGCCGCGTCAACCGTGACGGTAGCGATCTGCGCGAAGTGACGGCGCTTGATGGCGTCGAGGACTTCAGCCTGTCGCCGGACGGCAAACGTCTGGCCGTGCGCTACTCGGGCAGCTACCTGCCGGTACAACTGGCGGTGGTAGATGCCGGAAACGGCGAGACCCGGAAACTGACCGACACCCGCAGCGGCGAATTCAAAGCACGCGAATGGATTGAACCGGAATACGTGCAGGTACCGTCCAAACACGGTGCCGGAGTGATCTGGGCCAAACTGTACCGCCCGAAAAACGCCGAGGCCGGAAAAAAATATCCGATCGCGATGTTCGTGCACGGCGCCGGTTATCTGCAGAACGTGAGCGCACGTTACCCGGTGTATTTCCGCGAGCAGATGTTCCACAACCTGCTGGTACAACAGGGCTACGTCGTGCTCGACATGGACTACCGCGCCTCGGAAGGTTATGGCCGCGACTGGCGTACCGCCATCTACCGGCAGATGGGCCACCCGGAGCTGGAGGATTATCTCGACGGTGTCGATTACATGGTCGCCAATCATCAGGGCGACCGGGCCAATGTCGGCATTTACGGCGGCAGCTATGGCGGCTTCATGAGCTTCATGGCGCTGTTCCGGGCCCCGGAGGCCTTCAAGGCCGGCGCCGCACTGCGTCCGGTCACCGACTGGACCAGTTACAACCACGAATACACGTCCAACATCCTGAATACGCCGGACATCGATCCCGAAGCCTACCGGAAATCCTCGCCGATCGAATACGTGCAGAACCTGAAAGGCGCACTACTGATCAGCCACGGCATGATGGACGACAATGTGTTCTATCAGGATTCGGTGCGGCTGTCGCAGCGTCTGATCGAAATGAAAAAGCACAACTGGACGATGGCCTCCTACCCGCTCGAACGCCACGGCTACGTGCAGCCGGAAAGCTGGTACGACCAGTACCGGCGGATCTACGAACTGTTCGAAACCAATCTGAAAACAAAATGAGAAAAGGCGCCGCAGGGCGCCTTTTCTTTACATCGCCTCACCCACTTTTTTAATCCACATTCATCGTCAGATTGCTGGCGAACACACCTTCCAGCTCGACCGCGAGTTCGCGTCGGCAGACCTCGCCATGCAGATACACGATGTTCTGCGGCGGCAGGCCGCTGGCCTCGAACACCGTGCGCACCGCATGCAGGTGCTGCGGATCACGGATGTAGACACGCAAGGCCCGGCACCGGCCGAAGGTAAAGGGCACGCCGCCGTGTTTTTCGCCTTCGTCGAGCAGGGCGCGCAGATTGCGTAGGCTTTCACGGCATTGTTCGGCAACATCACCGACATGCACCGAAGCATGGCCGACGATGCTGGCGGTGCCGGAGGCGAGCAGCAGGGGATATTCGCTGCCGACATCAAGCAGAGCGCCGCGCGAAAATCCTGGTGAGACCTTGCCGTACTGGCGCGGATACTGCCAGGCTGGAGTCTGCCGCGGATTTTCCAGGGCGGTGGCCGGACGCTTGGCACACAGGGCGATCACATGCAGGCCGTCGCTGCAGGCAGCGCCGATGGCGGTGGCGGCCGGCGGCGGATTGTTGAATTCGGCATCGACCGCCTGCGCCCGGCCAACGCAGAACTGTCGGTAGCGTTCGGCGTCTTCATCGCCGAGGTTGATATCGCCGAAATAATTCCAGATGCGGATGAGGAACGGATGCGCTGAACTGCGGACTTGGCTCAGCAGTTCGGCATAGGCCGCGCGAGTGTCCGATACCAGGTCGCCGGTTTCTTGCACATGCATCGCGTTGAAGGCGTAATCCGGGCCCATGTACCAGCATTCGGCCGCGGCGTTTCCGGCCAAGTAGGTGCAGGGCAAGCCGCCCTTGCCGCGGAAGCGGAACGGCATGGCCTGGGCGCAGTCGTCACTGAAATGGATATCGGGCAGAGTAATCGGCAAGCTCATCGTGTTCATTATAAGCCTACGGGCGCGGTATCATGGACGCAGACAATTTCCGGTCCGCGCCATGAACCCTTTCGACACCGTCAGCCATTATTTACAGTCCTTGCAGGACCGCATCTGTGCCGCCCTGGAAACCAGCGACGGCCAAGGCCGTTTTGCCGAAGACCACTGGCAGCGGCCCGAAGGCGGCGGCGGTCGCTCGCGGGTGCTGAAAGCCGGCGCAGTATTCGAACAGGCCGGCGTCGGCTATTCGGAAGTGTCCGGCAATACCCTGCCCGCTTCGGCCACCGCACACCGCCCGGAACTGACCGGCGCACCGTGGAAAGCCGTCGGCGTGTCGCTGGTCATCCATCCCGAAAATCCGTACGTACCGAGCTCGCACGCCAATGTGCGTTTCTTCCAGGCCACGCCCGAAGGCCGTGAACCGATCTGGTGGTTCGGTGGCGGTTTCGATTTGACTCCGTTCTATCCGTTCGATAACGATGTTCGCCACTGGCATACGGTAGCGCGTGATTTGTGTGCACCCTTCGGCCCGAGTCGTTATGCCGAGCACAAGGCCTGGTGCGATAAATACTTTTTCCTGAAACACCGTAATGAAACGCGCGGCGTCGGCGGCCTGTTCTTCGACGACTTGAATGCCGATGGCTTCGAAAAAAGTTTCGATTATCTGCGTGCTGTTGGTGACGGTTTCATCGATGCCTACATTCCGATTGTGGATCGTCGCAAAAAAACTCCATATGGAGAACGTGAGCGCGAATTTCAGCTGTACCGGCGCGGTCGCTATGTGGAATTCAACCTAGTATGGGACCGCGGCACCTTGTTCGGCCTGCAAAGCGGTGGCCGTACCGAAAGTATTTTGATGAGCCTGCCGCCGCGCGTGCGTTTCGAATATCAATACACGCCGGAAGCGGGAAGTGCCGAGGCGAAACTCAATGAGTATTTGGTGGCGAGGGATTGGTTTGATTAATCCCCCTGCGCTTCATGCCTGCCCCCTTTTTAAAAAGGGGGATTGAGGAGGGGGTTACAACGCATCTCCATCAAGCTCACCGGTACGGATGCGCACCACGCGTTCGAGTTCGTACACGAAGATCTTGCCGTCGCCGATCTTGCCGCTGTTGGCCGAAGACTGGATAGCTTCCACCACGCGCTCGAGCTGGTCGGAGGCGACCGCCACTTCCAGTTTGATTTTGGGCAGGAAATCGACTACATATTCGGCGCCGCGGTATAGCTCGGTGTGGCCTTTTTGGCGCCCGAAACCCTTTACTTCTGTGACCGTCACACCGGTCACGCCGACCTCGCTGAGCGCTTCTCGCACGTCGTCGAGTTTGAACGGCTTGATGATAGCCATCACCATTTTCATAGGAATCTCCCGATTTATCCTCAGCATAGCGAAAATCCCGCGAAACCGGTGGGCTTTCCCACCGAATTATAGGAAAATGTCGAGGCGTTTCGGCAGAACGGATGACAGACCCGCCCGGGTCCGGCCGGCACACTGAGCGAAACCCACACGGAGCACCTGCCATGATCGACCTCGCCGCCATTGATGATTTGGCCCGCCGCCTCAGCAACCTGGTGCCACCCGGCATGCAGCAGGCCCGGGAAGATCTTGAACAGAACATCAAGGCCACGCTGCAGATGAGTCTGTCGAAACTCGACCTGGTCACCCGCGAGGAATTCGACGTGCAGCGTGCGGTGCTCTTGCGCACCCGCGAAAAGATGGACGCGCTGGAACGTACCATCGAACAACTCGAAGCCCGCCTGCGTTCGCAGGACGCCGCCGAATAACCTATCCCCACGGGGGTTGTCATGTCTCTTGCACTGGTCCACAGCCGGGCTAAATCCGGCGTGCAGGCCCCGGCTGTGCGCGTGGAAGTCTATCTCGCGGCCGGATTGCCCATTCTCAATATGGTCGGCCTGCCAGAAGCGGCAGTGCGTGAAAGTCGCGACCGCGTCCGGGCCGCTATTTCCTGCGCGCAGCTCGAATTTCCCAACCGGCGCATCACGGTCAATCTGGCACCGGCCGATCTGCCGAAAGACGGCGGCCGTTTCGATCTGCCGCTCGCGCTCGGCATTCTCGCCGCCAACGGTGCCATCGAGCCGCAGGCGCTGAATGATTACGAATTCATCGGTGAACTGGCACTCACTGGCGAACTGCGGGCCATCGACGGCGTCTTGCCGGCCGCACTCGCCGCTAAACAGGCCGGTCGCCGAATGATTGTGCCGCTCGGTAATGCCGCCGAAGCGGGACTGGCGCGTGCCAAACACCTCTATACCGCACGTACATTGATGGATGTGGTGCATCATCTGCGCGGTGAACGCACGCTGCCCATTGCAGATGCAGGTCTTGATTTCATAGACGCCCCAATGCCGGACATGGCCGATGTGCGCGGCCAGCACAGTGCGCGCCGGGCCATGGAAATCGCCGCGGCCGGCGGTCACCACATGCTGCTGATCGGCTCACCCGGCTGCGGTAAAACGCTATTGGCTTCACGCCTGCCCGGCATCCTGCCGCCGGCCTCGGACGAAGAGGCGATCGAGAACGCTGCGATTGCTTCGGTGTCCGGTCGCGGCCTGGATCTGACCCGCTTCCGGCAACGTCCATTCCGCAGCCCCCACCATACCTCAAGTGCGGTTGCTCTGGCCGGCGGCGGGACCCAACCCAAGCCCGGTGAAATCTCGCTGGCCCATCACGGCGTGTTGTTCCTTGATGAATTGGCCGAGTGGGACCGTAAAAGTCTGGAGGTACTACGACAGCCGCTGGAATCCGGCACGGTCAGCATCTCACGTGCCGCGACCAGTGCGGATTTTCCAGCCCGCTTCCAATTGGTCGCGGCCATGAATCCCTGCCCCTGCGGTTGGTTCGGTGATAGTTCCGGGCGCTGCCGCTGCAGCCCGGACGCCATCGAACGTTATCGTGGAAAACTTTCCGGCCCCTTGCTGGATCGCATCGATATCCATCTGGCCATGACGCGGCTCAATCACGAAGAGCTCCATCTGAACGCACCGCTGGGCGAGCCCAGTGCCGCCATCCGCAGGCGGGTGATTGCGGCACGAGCCGTGCAAATACAGCGCAGCGGTGGCTGCAATGCACATCTGTCCCAGGCTGATTTGAAAATGCATTGCCAGCTGGATATCGGCAACCAGGAACTGCTCGACAAAGCCATGAACGCACTCCAGCTCTCGGCACGCGCCACCTACCGGATTCTGCGGGTGGCCCGCACCATTGCCGATCTCGCAGGCAGTGCCTCCATCGGAACTCCGCACTTGGCCGAAGCCATCCAATACCGGCAGCTCGACCGGGCATTAGCTGTTCCAAAGCGGCGCTTGTGAAGTGAGCTTCCATCCGGATGGCAATTCGCTTTATTCCGGCTAAAATGATCTTATGAAGAAGAATTCTTCCCCTTTTGCCGTCGATGCCATGGTCGCTCAATCTGCAGAAGCTGCCGATTTGTTGAAAGCCATCGCTAACGCGCAGCGTCTGCGGATCCTATGCATATTAATTGAGGGTGAGTTAAATGTATCGCAGCTGAATCAGCGACTGGCGCTAAGCCAGTCCGCACTCTCGCAACATCTGGCGATCCTGCGTGAAAAAAATCTGGTCAGTTGCCGGAAAAATGCGCAGACTGTCATTTACCGCGTTGCCCAAGGGCCGGTTACCGCCATTATCGAAACCCTTCACGATCTGTACTGTCTGCCCAAATAACTACACTACTAGGACATTACATGGTTCTGAATTTTTCAAAAGGATATTCACGATGCCACAATCCATCTCGGTGAAAGAAGCCGCTGAACGCCATCAGAACGGTACCACACTAGTCGATGTGCGGGAGACCGATGAGTTCGAAGCGGTGTCGGTACCCGGGGCCGTCAATGTGCCGCTGTCACTGATCCAGAAATCCGGCAAAAAATCCTTCGTCAACACCGGAGTAGATCCGGACATGGATGGTCTGCTTGTTATCTGCCGCAGCGGCGGCCGAAGCGCGGCAGCCTGCCAGCAGCTGGGTAGACACGCCATCAATGTCGACGGTGGCATGCTGGCCTGGGTCGCGGCCGGATTGCCGACCTGCTGATGCCTCGCGTACACGGTACCTGTCTCTGCGGTGCGCTGACGTTTTCGGCTGCTTTGCCCACGCTGTGGGTCGCACATTGCCATTGCACGCTTTGCCAGAAAAACGCCGGCGCTGCGTTCGTCACCTGGGCCGGATTTTCCGAAGCAGATGTCATCATCGGCGATGATGCGGACGTCTTGCGCTGGTTCAGCGCTACAGAAAACGCCTTCCGTGGTTTCTGCGAAAACTGCGGGTCAACGGTTTTTTTCAAATCCGAGCGCTGGCCAGGAGAGTTGCACATTACGGCAGTCAATTTCACCGAAGCACTCGACCGTGAGCCACAGGCGCATGTGAATTGGGACACGCATCAGCCCTGGCTGCATCTGGCCGATGGATTGCCTCATCAGGCGGCATGAAAAAAGGGATGGCTGGAGCCATCCCTTTTCGAAACTCCGGACTGCCTTATTACGCGATAAAACTCACCCCGTCGCTTACTGGGAAATCGGCACCAAGGTGATTTCCACTCGGCGGTTATTGGCACGACCGGCTTCGGTATCGTTGGTATCGACCGGCTGGGCTTCGCCCCGGCCCGACACCACTAGGCGTTGCACGGCGACGCCGTGTGACTGCAGATAGCCTGCGACACTGCGGGCGCGGCGCTCAGACAGCGCCTGGTTAGCGGCATCACTGCCGACGCTGTCGGTATAGCCGACGACATTGACCGTAGTCTGGCTGTATTCGCTCAGGGTCGTGGCGACCTTGTCGAGTACTGGATAGAACTGCGCATTCACATCCGAGCTGTTGAAGCCGAAAGTGATGCCGCTGGGCATGTCGAGCGTGATGTTATTGCCTTCTCGGACGACGTCGACGCCGGTTCCTTGCAACTGCTTGCGCAGCGCGGCTTCCTGCTTGTCCTGATAATGACCGACGCCAGCACCGACACCGGCACCGATGGCGGCACCGACCATGGCATGCTGGCGGCGCTCGGTGGCGCTGTCACCGGTCAGCAGACCGGCCGCGGTACCGATGGCGGCACCAATGGCGGCTTTTTGTTTGGCCTTGGCATTCGGATCATCGGGACTGGTGGCACAGCCAGCCATAAAGGCGACCAATGACGCTGTGAAGATCAAACGGATGGTTTTCATAATGAGTTCCTCGATAACGGATGATGGGCTGCATGATCAGCGCGCCCTGTCGCGCGAATCCTGAAATCATTGAATCAGATATCGGAAATGCGTGTGTAAATATTTGCTTATAAGAGCACGAATCAGCGATCTTGCTGCCACTGACCCCTCCGGTTATTTCAGCGGCTCATGCCGAGTGCATGAACTGTTCTTGTTCGGTCAAGCCATTCAAGGCCGGGCTGAACTGGTTCCGGCTTGCAGTGTCTGGGTCACCGTATCGAAATAGCCGGTGCCGACTTCGTGCTGCTGCAGCTCCGCAAAAGCAGACATCTGAAGGCGGATGTAGCTCGATCGGCCGATGGAATTCTCAAAGTCGGCCCTGCTCGGGCACCACAGATCGTAAGTCCGCAACTAATAATTGACAAATACAATAGTTTTATAAATAATATTAATATATATTATAGTTATTGAAAATTAGTCGGAAATCATGACGAAAGCACCGAAGAAAAAAGCCCAGCCACGGTTTTATTACAAGGGCGACCGCCTGAAGCCCCTGCGCGCCTTCTGCCAGACCGCCCGCCTGGGCTCGGTGTCGCGTGCGGCGGAATCCCTCTTTCTCAGCCAACCCGCCGTCACCCTGCAATTGCAGGCCCTGGAGCGCGAATTCGGCACCCGCCTGTTCGAACGCTTTGGCCGGCGCTGGACTCTGACCCAGGAAGGTAGCGCCCTGTATGATCTGGCGCGCCCGCTGGTGGAGGGCCTAGACCGAATCGACAAGGACTTTCACGAAAAAGTGGGCAATCAGGAAACGGCGGAGTTGCATATTGCCGCCGGGAGTTCGACGATTTTGTACCTTCTTCCTGAAATTGTGTCTAAATTCAGGGAAAAACACCCTAAAGTGCAGTTATTTCTCCATAACGTGACAGGACAGGACGGTCTCGGATTGCTTCGCAATGACGGCTGCGACCTGGCCGTCGGATCCGTCCTGGACGTCCCCGGGGATCTGATATACACCCCGGCCTACAGCTTCGACCCGATGCTGATCATGGCCAAAGACCACCCTTTGGCCAAAAAAGACAACATCAAACTGGCCGACCTGTCGCCTTACGGCCTAATTCTTCCGCCCAAGCGTTTGAGCACCTGGCGCTTGGTGGATCTGGTGTTCCAGAAAAACCGTGTGCCCTATACCGTGGCGCTGGAGGTGGGCGGCTGGGAGGTGATTAAGCAATACGTGGCCATGGGCCTGGGCATTTCCATCGTCACCGGCATCTGCCTCAATGCCCAGGACCAGGAGCGCCTGGTGGCGCGCAACATGAAAGAATATTTTCCCTCACGCAGCTATGGCGTGGTCATGCGTAAGGGCAAGTTATTGTCATCGGCAGCGCAGGCGTTTGCGGAGCTGGTCAAGCCAGGCACGATTCCAACCCGCGGCCATTTCGAAACCGGGCGTTCGGAATACTGAGTTTTATTTTGCCGGCGAACAGTTCGGCTCACGCCCGAGCATTTTTTCGAGAGCACTTTGTGGCTCACAAGCCGGTGTAGGTGCCGGCTTCGGGCGCTTGGCTTCCTGCGCCGCCAATTGTGTTTTCTGCCATTCGGCGATGCGGGCGCGGATCTGTGGCAATGCCGCCTGCGCCGCGCGCTCGCCTTCCAAAATGGCCTGATGCCGTTGTTCGAACTCCGCCGGCCCGATGGCGGACACGCGTGGCCGAATGATGATTTCCGCACGCGCGAGTTCCTGCTCACCCAGTTTCTGGCCCATGATCGCCACTGATTGGTTGACGATGCCGAGCATGCCATCCGGCGCCTCGCCACTGGCTTTGCTGGAGATATCGACAGCAATCACCAGATCGGCACCGAGCTGGCGTGCGGCATCCACCGGCACCGGACTCACCACGCCGCCATCGACATAGGTTTTGCCGCCGATCCTGACCGGTTCGAACACCCCGGGAATGCTGCTGGAGGCACGCACGGCCTGGCCGGCATTGCCGCGGTTGAACACCGTACGCTGGCCGGTTTCCAATTGTGTCGCCACCGCCGCGAAGGGTTTCGGAAAGCGCTCAATCGGCTTGCCGCCGGTCTGGCCATTCACGTAATCCTGCAGCTTCTGGCCTTTGACCACGCCCCCGGAAAACAGGCTGACATCGCGGATCTGTGATTCATCAAGCGCCACCGCGCGTTGTTGCAGGCGGTAGGGATCCATGCCACTGGCATACAGCACCCCGACCACGCTACCAGCACTCGTACCGGCTACTAGCGTCGGCGTGATGTCATTGGCCTCCAGCATCTTGATCACGCCGATGTGGGCAAAGCCCTTGGCGGCGCCACCGCCGAGGGCGAGCCCGATGCGGATTTTCGGCAAAGCTGCCGGCTTCGGTGCGGTGACTACCGTGGTCAACACGGTCTTGGGTGGCGGCGTGCTGCTGCAGGCAGCCAGCAGCGCCAAGGACAGAAAGAAGACGAATCGGGACATGCGCCGGAGTGTAGCATGCAGGCGAGCGACGGCATTTCCCCAAGCGGTCGGCACCGGCGTAAAATACAGC
>NZ_JBIKSE010000089.1:0-3546 GCF_044348765.1 Arenimonas sp. | reverse complement strand
ACGATCCGCGGCCTGATCCATGTCGGCCGGTGTCCACCCTTGCTCGATGAACAGGACATCGGCGGCGGCGGTGAGGGTGAGTCCGACTCCGGCGGCCTTCAGCGAACACGCGATGACCTGAGCGCTTTCGGTCTGTTGAAACTGATCGACGGCGATCTGCCGATCCGGGATCGAGACCGCTCCGGTGATGCGGCGACCGTCGGCGAACTCGTCGGCGATGAGATCGACGATCTCTCGGTGATGAGCGAACGCGACGAGTTTCGATCCGGTGTCGACGAAGTCGGCGACCCATTGTCGAGCGGCGGGGACCTTTGCTCGGGCGGCGAGACGTTTCAGGGCGGACACGGCGACGAGGTGCTCAGCGGCGGCGGCGCGTGTCGCTGCCTCCCATGCGATGCGGCGCGCCTCCTCGGAGGTTGCTCCGGATTCCTCGGCGGTCCGTCGAGCACTGTCGGCGAGGTATGAGACGATGTCGGCCTCGGCTCGGTGGTACTCGCGCATTGCGGCCGGGTCGCCGTCGACGATGATCGAGGACCATCGTTTCGGAGGTAGTTCGGTGAGGACGTCCTCCTTCCGGCGGCGGACCATACACGAGGCTCGGAGTCGTCGGTTCAGTTCGGGGAGGTTATGTCCGCCGGCGTATCGGGTCCGGAAGTCGCCGGGTCCGCCGAACTCGTCGAGGCGTCGGAGAAATCGGAGTTGGGTCACGATCTCGCCGGGGACGTTGACGACGGGGGTCCCGGTGAGGCAGAGGCGGAGGGCGTCGGGAGCGGTCCGGTCGGCGAGTCTGATCGCCGCCTTCGTGCGGAGCGCTGTTCCGTTCTTGATGTAATGCGACTCGTCGAGGATGACGGCGGCCGGGGCGGGGAGCACCTCGGCCCAAGTGTCGAGGACGTCGTAGTTCACGATCGTCACGTCGGGCGGTGGGTTCTGAGCGGTGTCGGCCCGGGTCCCGGAGATCACTCCGACCGACCATCCGGGGAGCCAGTGCTCGACCTCTCGGCGCCAGTTCAGTTTCAGCGAGGCGGGGCAGACGATGACGGCGGGACGGGCATCCCGGGCGGCGAGGCACGCGAGAGCCTGAACGGTCTTTCCTAGTCCCATCTGATCGGCGATCAGGACATCGCCTCCGGCTCGGAGGACATAGGCGACCCCGGCACGTTGGAACGGGAGGAGGGTCCCTCCGAGACCGTCGATCTCGATCTCAGCGTCGGAGGCGGCGGAGGCTTCGATCCGGGCGATCGCCTCGGCGGCGTCGGTGAGGACCTCGGCGGCGGTCGCGTCGATGATGGCGGACGTCGCGACGGCGAACTCGGAGACCTCGATCGCTGCTTCGATGTCGACGGTCCACACTCTCGACCGGGCGGACCATCGGGCGCCGGGGAGGTCTCGGACTCGGGCGATGAGATCACGGTCGTAGGGGAACCGGAGGATGAACTCGCCGGCGGCGATCGAGATCGCAGGTCGGAGGTCCGGCTCGATCTCGGGGAGGTCGGCCACGGCGGCGGGGATGGTGAGTCGGTGTCGTGCGGCGAAGGTGCGGACCAGTGCGGCCGAGGACAGCGGGGCGGTCCACACTCGACGATCAGGATCCCATAGGCGGCCGGGGATGTCTTTCACGGCGCCGACGGCGTCCGGGTCGTAGTCGAACGCCAGTACGAGGAGGTCGTCGACGATCGACACGGATCCGAGAGGGACGTCGACGGCGGTCGAGAGGACCTCACGCGCTGCCGGGGTAATCGGGATGTCGTGTTCGGCGGCGACGTCGAGGACCATCGAGAAACGTCGAGGCGGGACGATCCATCGTTTCCCGTCGCGATCCCATCGGGCGGACAGTTTCGATTTCACGTCGAGCGGATGACCGTACGGAATCTTGATCGTGATCCCGAGAGTCTGATCGTGATCGACGACGACGATCCCTCGACCCTGAGTCGGTGTCGTGACGGATCGAGGCGGAACGATCGCGTCGTAGTCGATGCCGATCGTCGAGAGTTGGGCGCGATACTTGCGGAGCATCTCCCACGCCTCGCGCGCGATCTCCGGGGTCCACGCTTGTTCGGGCATCATGGCGAGAGCGCGACCGAACGGAGCATCCGGTCCGGAGTATCCGATCCCGTCGTCGGTCGAGGCGCCATCGCATCGGCGCGCGATGCTCCGGACCGCTTCCATGAGGAGAGGATCCGGATCGACTGTCGTGTCGGTCATGCCGGATCGTTCACCATTTCGAGGACTTCCTCGATCGCTGCGATCTGATCGGCGTCGCCGATGCCGACGGGACGGGCGGCGATCCGGAGGCGACGGATCATCGCGGCGACCGCTTCGGCCTCTGAGTCGTAGGGTGCGGCGTTGCTCGTTCCCTCGAATGGGTTCGTGAGGCGACATCCCGTCTTCGTGTTGCGGCGGGTGATCGTCACGCTCTGACCGTCGGCGTCTCCCCATGAGATCACGATCGTCTTCGGGAGGTGGAGGTTCGCCTCTCCGAGTGCGATCGCCTCGACGACCTCGGGCTTCGCTGATCGACGGGCGTCGGCGGCGGCCTTCACTGCTGCTTCGGCGTCGGCGACACGCGTCGCGCACGAGTCGAGGTCTCCACACTTCACGAACCACGGTGAGGAGTGGAACGGGTAGTTCTTGTAGATGAAACCCTGACCGGCTTCGACGTGCTCGTGGCACTTGCCGCACGAGCCGGCGTAAGTGTTGGGGCGGTGGGCGGTGGTGGTCGTTGTCATGTCAGTAATCATACGTCTCGACTCTACCCCGGTCAAGTATGCCGAGAGATGCCATAGCGGACAAGGGATCGCGGGCTAGGCGGTCCGGGTCCGTCCGTGGCGGAGGTCCTTGTAGATCGCCTGCTCGGAGGTGCCGGCGGCCTCGGCCAGTGTCCGAAACGGGACGTGCTTCAGACGGAGTTCTCGGAGGAGGGCGCGTCGCTCTCGACCGTTGTCGGCGATGCGTTTCTCGGAGGCGCGCATCTCACGAGTCAGGAGTCGGATCCGTTGAAGATCGTCGGCGACGTGCTCCGGTGCGGGAGGTGTCGGTCGTCGGTTGGGGGCAGTGCTGTTCATCGTTTGGTTTCTCCTTCGATGATGAGGACGAGAGCGTCTCGTCCGATCTTGGGGGCTAGGTAAGTGATGCTGCGGACGATGTCGGGAGTGTCATCGTCGAGAACTCCGGCGTCGACGAGTCCGTCGATCGCTGCTTTCGCTGCGGGATGACACGCTCCAGTATCCTGAACGCCGGCACGATTGCGGAGCCACGGCTCGACGATCACGTCGCACCATTCGAGTCTTGGCGGGGCGAGTTCGGTCGCGAGGAGCGCGTACGCTGTCCTCCACTGTTTCGTTTTCTTGGCGCGATCCCATCGGTTACCGGAGCGCTCGGCGTTCGTGGTCCACGGTCGTTCGGGATACTCGATTCCGAATGAGATCATCGAAGCCATCCGTGACGACGTGAGCATCCCGGCCACGCTCCGTAACCTGACGATGCGAGGACACGCTCGGCGACGACGATCTGCTGCTCTCGTGTCGCCTCCCACGGATGAGCGGA
>NZ_JBIKSE010000070.1:0-3582 GCF_044348765.1 Arenimonas sp. | reverse complement strand
ACGCCCGGCACGCCGGCCGCCAGCGAGGCGGCATGCTTGCCGGTAGCCAAGCCCTCACCCGCTGCTTCGGCGCCGATCAGACTCACTTCGGCATCATTGAGGAAGGGATGGAACATGCCGATGGCATTGGAACCGCCGCCGACGCAGGCGATGACTGCATCCGGCAGTCGCCCGTATTGCGCCAGCATCTGGGCCCGCGACTCGGTACCGACCACCGCGTTGAAATCGCGCACCATGCGCGGATACGGGCTGGGGCCGGCGGCAGTGCCGATGATGTAGAAGGTGTCCTGGATGTTGGATACCCAATCGCGCATCGCTTCGTTCAGCGCATCTTTCAGGGTTTTCGAACCGGAGGTGACCGGCACCACCTCGGCGCCCAGCAGTTTCATGCGGAACACGTTGATGGCCTGGCGCTCGATATCGACCGCACCCATGTACACCACGCACTTCAGGCCCAGACGTGCGGCTACGGTGGCCGAGGCCACGCCGTGCTGTCCGGCGCCGGTTTCGGCGATGACCCGGGTCTTGCCCATGCGCTTGGCCAGCATGGCCTGGCCGATGGTGTTGTTGATCTTGTGCGCGCCGGTATGGTTCAGGTCCTCGCGCTTGAGCAGAATGCGCGCGCCGCCGACATACTCGCTCAGGCGTTTGGCCTCGTAAATCGGGCTCGGACGGCCCACGTAATAGGCGTAATCGAAGGCCAGTTCAGCCTTGAAGGCCGGATCGGCCTGGGCCGCTTCATAGGCCTGTTCCAGCTCAGCCAGCGGCGCCATCAGGGTTTCGGACACGAATCGGCCGCCGTAAACGCCGAAATGGCCGTCGGCGTCGGGGTACTGGGAATAATCGAGGAGGGTGTTAGGCGGCGTATCCATAGAATCCTATTATCGTTCATCACCGCGTGCAGCGCGGATGAAATCCCGCATTTTCATTTCATCCTTCACGCCCGGCGTCGATTCAATCCCGCTCGACACATCCACGGCATAAGGCTTCATGGTGGCGATGGCTTCGGCCACATTTTCAGGCGTCAGGCCACCGGCTAGGTAAACCGGTTTCTCTAGCGCCGGTAGATCATTCCATGCGAAGCCTTCGCCCTGCCCGCCCAGCTGGCCGGGCGCGTGGCCATCGAGCACAAATGCCTGTGCGCTCGGGTAGTTTTTTTGGCGCAGGCTGATATCGCCAGCGCCCTTACCCATCGCCATCGCCTTGATGAACGGCATCCCGAACTGCGCACAGAATGCATCGGCTTCATCGCCATGAAACTGTAAAAGATTGGGCTGAAGTTGAGTGATGGTCGCACGCACGGTATCGGCATCCGGGTTCACGAACAAGGCGACCAGATCGATATGCTTCGGAACGGCTGCGCGCAGGGCTGGCATCGCTTCCAACGGCACATGACGCTTGCTGCCCGGCACATGCACCACGCCGATGGCGTGCACACCGAGCCCGGCGGCCAGCGCGGCATCTTCGGCGCGGGTGAAGCCGCAGAATTTGATGCGTACGCTCATTTCAGCGTGACCGCCTCGGGCAGGCCCCACTCCGGCGGATACAGGGCGCCGAGAAACATCAGGCCTTCGGCCGGCGCAGTCGGCCCGGCCACGGTACGGTCGCGGCCATCGAGCAGGGTTTTCATCCAGTGCACCGGCTGTTCGCCTTTGCCAATCAGCAACAGGCTGCCGACCAGGTTGCGCACCATGTGGTGCAGGAAGGCGTTGGCCTGCACCTCGAAATAAATCATGTCGCCCTCGCGGCAGATATCGAGCCGGTGCAGATTGCGGTTCGGGTGCTTGGCCTGGCACTGCGCGGTGCGGAATGCGCTGAAATCCTGTTCGCCGAGAATTTTCTGCGCCGCTTCATGCATGCGCGCGGCATCGAGTTCTTCCCGGCTCCAGCTCAGGAACTGGCGGTTGATGGCCGGCTTGACCGGGCGGATCAGCACACTGTATCGGTAGCGGCGCGCGCGGGCGCTGTAGCGGGCGTGGAAATCGTCGGGTACCGGCTGCATCCAGAGCGCGCGGATGCTGTCGGGAAGCCGGGTGTTGGTGCCGAGCACCCAGGCGCGGACATCGCGCGGGGCATCGGAATCGAAATGCACCAGCTGGCAACGGGCCGACACGCGGGCATCGGTGCGCCCCGAGCAGACCACTTCGACGGAGGCATCGGCAACGAAGGACAGGGCCTTTTCGACCGCGGCCTGAATCGTATCGCCGGTATGGTGTTTCTGCCAGCCCATGAATGGACTGCCGTCGTACTCCAAGGCCATCGCATAACGCATGCATCATCCTGTAGCGGGCGCGCAGCGCTCACATGGTATGGGTCGGTGAATCGGAATCCATCATGCCGGCCAGGGTGGTCTCGATTTTATGACGAATCTCGTCATTCTCGGCGGCCTCAGTGAGCTGCACGCCAACACCAGGATGACGCCCGCCCATTTGACCCATCGGCGAGACCCAGATCACCTTGCCGACGACGGGCATATGGACTTTGTCTTCCATGAATGTGACCACAAGGAACACCTCATCGCCTAGATGGTAACGCTTGGGCGTCGGCACGAAAATAGCGCCCCCTTTCACATAAGGCATGAAAGCGCTACGCAGTTCCTTCCGGTCCTTGATCTGGAGCGAAAGCAATCCTTGCATTGCAGTCGGTGTGGCCATGGAGTGTCCTATCGAAAATCCTGCAGCAGCTGCCGCCATTCCAGCATCCGTCCGGCGAGGCCGAGATCATGACGCAAGGGCTGACTCAAGCTTAACCGCAAACGGTTGATGCCATCAATCCATTCCTTCAGGCGCTCAACGGCCTGTGGATGCTTCACGCCCCCCGCCGCCTGTGCAGCCCAAGTCCGGGTCAGGCCATAACCAATCTGCGCCGCGAACAGCAGACGCAAGTCAGCGCGCTCATCGGCCAACCATTTGCGGGCGATGGCGGCCGGCCCAGTCTGGTGCTTTATGCAGGCGGCCAGATCGGCACGGACCTCCTGATACAGGGCAGAACCATCACTTCCGGCCCAAGCTAGGGCCAGCCCCGGGTTGCCGCTGGCCATGGTCAGCAAGGCCGTGGCATCGGCCTCTGGGATGCGGTTCTGTTTCAACCAGGCCAGTGCCGTGACGGTATCGGGGCATGCCATCTCGAGGCGCTGGCAACGGCTACGTACGGTAGCGGGAAGCGCCTTGGGTTGATCGGTGACCAACAGCAGGTAACGATCGGGCATGGGTTCTTCCAACGTTTTCAGCAGCGCATTGGCGGCCTGCGGATTTAATCGGTGCGCAGTTTCGATGATGACCACACGCGGGCCTGCCAGTTGCGCAGTCAGCGCCAGCCACTCCGACATGTCGCGGATCTGGTCGACGCCGATGGCGGTTTTCATCTTGCCGGTTTTTTCATTGAGCTCGATGCCGATTTGTCGGAAATCGCCATGACTGCCCTGCTCGAAGCGCTGGCAGGCCCTGCAAACGCCGCAGGCCGCCTCTGCATCGTCAGCCTGTTGGCACAGCAAACGTTTGGCCAAAGCCCGCGCCAGCAGCAATTTGCCGAGATGGGCTTCACCTTGCAGTATCTGCGCATGGCCGAGACGGCGCGACCGGA
>NZ_JBIKSE010000100.1:0-3584 GCF_044348765.1 Arenimonas sp. | reverse complement strand
AGATATACGGCAGACCCGCTTCGGACAGATGGGTCAGGGCCGCGGTGGTCTTGGCCATCTGCATCAGCGACATCAGACCCTCCTGCATGCGCGCACCGCCCGATGCCGCAACCGAAATGAAGGGCACTTTCTGTTCGACCGCCGTTTGCACACCGCGCGCGAATCGCTCGCCGACGACCGCCCCCATCGAACCGCCCATGAAGTCGAACTCGAAGGCCGCCACGACCACCGGCAACGAACGCATCGCGCCGCCGACGACAACCAGAGCGTCGGTCTCGCCGGTCTCGTCCATTGCCTCCTGAAGGCGATCGGGATACTTGCGACTGTCCTTGAATTTCAAGGCATCGACCGGCAGCACATCGTGGCCGATCTCGTATCGCCCTTCGGCATCGAGCAGCGCATCGATGCGCGCACGGGCATCGATGCGCATATGGTGATCGCACTTTGGGCAAACGAAAAGATTGGCCAGCAGATCGGCGCGATAGAGCACCTCATCGCAGCTTGGGCATTTCAGCCAGACGCCCTCAGGAACCGTGCGGCGCCCTTCTGCCGATCGGCCGACCGAGCGCTTGATTCGAGGGGGAAGCAGCTTTTCAAGCCAACTCATGATTGAGCCTCGTCATTTGCCTCGATGCCATCCATCGCCTGCCTGATCGACAGTATGAACGCGCCCGCTTTCTCAACCGCGTGCGCCGGGCCTGCCGCCTCGATCTCCTGGATCAGCCGGGTGCCGATGACCACCGCATCGGCTCTGGCAGCGATCGCCCGGGCTGTCTGACCGTCACGAATACCAAAACCCACCCCCACCGGCAACCCGGTCGCTGCGCGGATGGCCGGCAGCGCGCCGAGCACTTCCTCGACATTGAGGTTGCCTGCACCGGTCACGCCTTTGAGCGACACATAGTAGACATAGCCGCTTGCGAGCTTGCCGACCTGCGCGATGCGCTCGGTGCTGGAGGTTGGGGCGAGCAGGAAGATCGGATCAAGTCCGTGGCTGCGCAGCATCGGAACGAAAGCCTGCGCTTCTTCCGGCGGCTGATCGACTACCAGCACACCGTCGACGCCAGCCTGCGCAGCGCGTTCGGCAAACACCGCAACACCCATGCGTTCGATCGGGTTCATGTACCCCATCAGCACCACCGGCGTGGCCTGGTCGTCAACTCGGAACTCGCGAACCCACTCAAGCACATCGCCCAAGCCCACGCCGAGAGCGAGTGCGGCTTCGCTCGATTTCTGGATGACCGGACCATCTGCCATCGGATCCGAGAACGGGATACCGAGCTCGATGACATCGGCGCCGTTGCGCGCCAGGGCATGCATCAGGGGAACGGTGTGATCGCGGCTCGGATGGCCGGCGGTGAAATAAGGCACCAGCGCCTTGCGTCCAGCGGCTTTGAGCGCTTCGAACCTGGCAGCGATTCGGGACATTGGACAGCCTTCTCAGAGCGCCAGGCCACCGGCCTGGGCAACAGTGTGCATGTCCTTGTCGCCTCGGCCGGACAGGTTGACCAGAATGACCTTGTCGCGGGACAGGGTCGGCGCGAGCTTGGCCGCATAGGCCAGCGCGTGACTGGTTTCAAGTGCGGGGATGATGCCTTCGATACGGCAGCAGGTATGGAAAGCTTCAAGGGTTTCGGCATCATTGATGGCCACATAGCTGGCTCTTCCGCTGTCCTTGAGCCAGGCATGTTCGGGGCCTACGCCAGGGTAGTCGAGGCCTGCCGACACCGAATGCGTATCGATGATCTGGCCATTGGCATCCTGCAGCAGATAGGTGCGATTGCCATGCAGCACGCCGGGCGTGCCGGCCGACAGCGATGCCGCATGCCGACCAGTCTCGATGCCCTCGCCTGCCGCCTCGACACCAACCAGCTTCACTGACTCGTGGGGAATGTAGGGATGGAAGATGCCGATCGCATTCGAGCCGCCACCGACACAGGCCAGCACATAATCGGGCTGCCGGCCGATGCGCTCGGGCATCTGCCACAGACACTCCTGACCGACCACCGCATTGAAGTCGCGCACCATCATCGGATAGGGATGGGGACCCGCAACGGTACCGATGATGTAGAAGGTGTCTTCCACGTTGGTGACCCAGTCGCGCATCGCTTCATTGAGCGCGTCCTTCAGCGTCTTGCTGCCGGATTCGACCGGGACCACCTCAGCGCCCAACAGCTTCATGCGATACACGTTCTGAGCCTGCCGTGCCACATCGGTCACGCCCATGTAGACCACGCACTTCATGCCGAAGCGGGCCGCCACCGTGGCCGTGGCCACGCCGTGCTGGCCGGCACCGGTCTCGGCGATGACTCGCGGCTTGCCCATCCGCTTGGCCAGCAAAGCCTGACCGATCGTGTTGTTGACCTTGTGCGCGCCGGTGTGATTCAGGTCTTCACGTTTGAAATAGATCTGTGCACCGCCCAGCATCTGAGACCAGCGCTTGGCGTGATAGATCGGGCTGGGGCGCCCCACAAAATATTTCAGCTCGTCCTTGAATTCAGCGATGAACTCAGGGTCGACGCGGTAGCGGTCGTAGGCCTGACGCAATTCCTCGAGCGCATGCATGAGCGTCTCGGAAACAAAAGTACCGCCGTAGGGGCCGAAGTGGCCACGGGCATCGGGAAGGTCATACGGTTTCATGGTCGGCCTGCATCAGCTGCGAGAACGGCGTTCACAAACTGCTCCATTCGCACAGGATCCTTGATTCGAGGAGAGTCACCCTGGATGCCGCTGGAGACATCGACCCCAAACGGCCTGACCGCCGCAATCGCGTCGCCCACACTGCGGGCGTCGAGCCCACCGGACATCACGATGTGCACGGGCCGCTGCGGCGGAATCCAGGTCCAGTCGAAGGTCTTGCCGCTGCCGCCGAACCCCTCACTGAATGAGTCAAGCAGCAGGCACTCGGCAGCACCAAACGGAACGAACGATGATAACAAATCGGCCTGCGTCTTCATGCGAATGGCCTTCCACCAGGGTAAGCCACCTGCAAGCTGGCTGATCGTCGCGCACTCGGCGGGATCTTCGTCACCATGCAACTGCAGCACATCCAGGCCGACAGCCTCAGCGGTGGCCGCCACGGTCTGAGGCGTCTCGTTGACGAACAGCCCGACCGCGCTCACGAATGAAGGCAAACGGCGCCGCAGCGCAGCGGCAAGCGGGGCGTCGACCGCTCTGGGGCTGCGTGCATAGAACACGAAACCCACCGCATCGACGCCCAGCGCCACGGCAGTGTCCACATCTTCGGGGCGGACCAGGCCGCAGAACTTGATTCGGGTACGCATCCCTCAACCCTCGCCCGGATCGGCCCATTGCGCAAGCGGCTCAGACCATGAATCGACCGGTGCTGGCTGCGGGAGCGCATGCACCGGGTCGTACTGCACCCCTGCCAGATACAGCCCCGCAGGCGAAAAGGTGGGGGCCGCCAAGGCACGCCTGCGCGCAGCCAGCAGGTCGGCCGTCCACGCGGCAGGCTGACGACCCGTCCCCACATAGACCAGGGCCCCCACCATGTTGCGCACCATGTGATGCAAGAAGGCATTGGCGGTGATGGTGAGCGCGACGAAATCGCCACGCCTGCTCAA
>NZ_JBIKSE010000111.1:0-3604 GCF_044348765.1 Arenimonas sp. | reverse complement strand
TCCCCTGGTTGCAAAAAGATCACTTTCATTAGGGAGTAACGATGTCGATTCGTCATCGCGGTGCAGCGCTCTCTCTTCGCCTCATACTTACATTCTCTCTACTTCTGACCTTGCTGATTGCACCTTTTGCGCCATCGCAATCCAAGGCGGTCGTATTTGGTGAAGAAGTCCCTGAGGCAAGTCAGACTGCGCCATGGGTGGCATCGATTTGGTATACAAAGAACATTAAAGAGAAGGCGCGTTTTATCTGTACTGGATCTCTTATTAGCTCTGACATTATTATCACCGCAGCGCACTGCACATTCGATCAAGGTTTCTACTGGGTCAAATTAGGTGCAGACACTCTTGATAGTGATGAACCACTTCTAGAAGTTTCGGGCACATGGCGCGATACGCGATATAGCAAGAAGACCATCACAAACGATCTTGGACTTCTCAAGCTCACCCGCCCGGTTACGGATGTAAGACCAATTGCGCTTCCTACACAAGCGCAACTATCTAAAATTTCAAAGCTGACCAAATTTAAAATGTATGGCTGGGGACTTGATCAAAATAACGAAGTCGCCAAATTCTTACGTTCTGCAAACCTCGATCTTCAAGATTCTGCGGCAAAGCGTGCATACGGAAGTAGTTTTAAGCCTGAGATCATGCTGGCAAGCGGTCGCTACATTAAGGCGGAAAAACTTTACGCCGGTGGATGTAACGGTGACTCTGGTGGCCCACTCATTGGCATGGTCGATAGAAAACCGGTACTTGTTGGTTTAACAAGTTGGGGTTCGGCCCAAGGGTGCGATCGCGGAAAACCGACGATTTTTACTCGCGTCTCCTATTATCTTAAGAACATCTCCAATGGTGTGGTGCTAGCTTCGAAGGCTGCCACCGTCTACAACCAAGCTGCGCCAACTAATATTGAGCGAGCTTCAATTACAGGAACTGCGCGAGTTGGCTCGACCTTAAGCTGCGAACCTGGCGTGTGGTCTGAAAACACTGTTAGCCTTGAAACATATTGGACATCGCCGTCTCGAATATCTGGAGAGGCAACGACTTCTGTCGTAGTTGCCAATGAGGATGCGGGTCAAACATTTACGTGTGTGACCATTGGTAAATCCCGAACCGCCGAACTGCCAGTTGAATCTAAACTCACAATCCCAACTGCGCCAGTTCTTGATACGCAGCAATCAATAACAGGTCTTGGCCCGCAAGCGCCAAAGATTGGTGCCAACATTTCTTGTTCTAATGCGACTTGGCGCAACAATGTCGAAACTGTTCTTCGCCCGCAGTGGTATGTCGGAAATTATTACTCGCGCGAACAGCTCTCTTCTGGCAGTTCACTCGTTGGAGAAGGCACTACGCTGATTTTGACGAAAGAGATCATCCTTAAAGCTCTCAATAAATCAATTCTCTGCGCATCAGGTGCAACAGGTCCAGGTGGTACTCGCTTTAACATCGTCAGCGCCTCGATGCCGTTCATCGGCTCTCCGTCTCCAACTGTGAAGATGACAGGCCTAGTAAGCAACGAGACCCCATCCCCTGCTCAAATCGTCACATGTCAGGTTGATCAGCCAGAGCAATACGAATCTATTAAGTACGAATGGACGCTGCAAACCAGTAGTTGGAATGTGAATGAGAGCGCAGCGATCATTGGAACAAGCTCGACATTCATATTCGATTCAGCAAATATTCTCACTAGCGTCCGCAAGTATTTGCGCTGTAAAGTTACTGTAACCAACCTCGTTGGCTCAGGTGATTCTTCGGTTACTACATATGTAAAAGAGCCAACTGCCCCCGATTATTTCAGCGTTGATATAAAAGGCCTAACAGCACAATCAACGCCTAGCAACCAGATAGTGACTTGTGAGGCGCGCAAGCTCGTTGGAGATGAAAAAGCAACCTTCACCTGGGGAGTTGGCGCCTATTACTACTCATCAGATATTCAAACCGTTCTCGGAACAGGTTCAACATTAATCTTTAACGGTGATGTCTACGACCAAGTTGTCGGGAAAACACTGCTATGCGCTGTTGAGATCAAAAACAGTATTGGTAGGGCGAATGCAACTGATGGTGTATCTATCGAAGTTCCAACAGTGCAACTCTTTGGAAAAACGGGTAACTACTACCAATGGATTCCCGAGCGAGTCACCTGGCAACAAGCGCGTGCTAATGCACTTGCAATGTCATACCTTGGTCTCCAGGGATACCTTGCAACACCAAATACCCAAGCTGAATTTGAATTCCTCCGTAAAAAATCTCAAGGCAATAGCTTCTGGTTAGGTATTTCAGATCTTGAACAAGAGGGATGTTGGAAGTATGCCGATGGTCCCGAGGCCAATAGAGCTTTCTACGCAGTTCCTGGAACACCAAATTGTGCGCCAACGAGTGGCTATACCAACTGGAATTCAGGTGAGCCAAATAATGCATACAACGGAGAGAACTGGGGAATGGCTCTATCCAACGGTTTATGGAATGACGGACCAATTGATTCACTGCTGAACTCATGGGGTTCATGGCCAACTGGCTATGTCGTTGAATTTGGTGGAGCTGTTGCGCCTTTGGCTGTTACTCCAGGGAGCGCGGCATCTGCCCCAAAGATGAGCGCAACCGCGTCAACAGCGACTGGCTTTACTACAGCATCTCAGACTGTCACCACCACATTTACTCCAGATCGCTTCACTACCGCCACCTTTAATACCGCACGCATCGCAATTAAATTACAAGGGCCTGCAGGATTTAGCGTTAGCAACTATCTACCAACTCTTGCTAACAGCAGTGCTACCCGCGAAACTGGAAACTCTCTCGGCGATTACATATGGACGACCAACCCAGGGGCAACAGCGACCATAAACTTTAGTTTCGTATCACTCCCCCAGGGTCGATACACCATGACTGTCGTTGCTCAAGACGCAGGCGGAGCCACGGTCACATCAAATTCAATGACATTTGATGTCTTTGTAAAAGTTCCAACAGTCACAGCAACAACTGTTGCAGGAAAGATTGATTCTGTGGCGCTCTCATGGATGGCTCCATCTCAGACAGCTGGAATCACCACATACTTAGTTGAGTACAGTAAAGATGGAAGTACCTGGACAACCTTCGTTCGCCCAGACTCAACTGCAACGACAACAACTGTCACGGGTCTTGAGGCAGGCACCTCATACACCTTCCGTGTCACGCCAAGTATCAGCGGTGTAATCTCAGCAACAGCTGCAACAGCATCAAATACAGCCTCAACAAACTTCCAGAGAGTTACTAACGCCGTCGCCTCTCCTTCGACATCAAACTTTGCCTCCGTTTCATTGACTTGGAGTGCACCAACAATTACCAGTGGCCTCGATAACTATCGAGTTGAAGTATCTACAGATGGCACCACATGGGCTGTTTTTGAGCGTACCGCCTCGACTGCAACCAGTGCCACGGTGACAGGTCTTACCTTTGCTACTTCATATCGCTTCCGCATAACGCCAAGTTTTAATACTGTCTTTGATATCAACGGTCAAGCAATCACCTCTGCAGTCACAACTGGAAGCCCAACCGTGACTAACGTTGTGGCTTCGAAGGTCACCGGAAACAACACATCCATGAACCTGACCTGGACAGCCCCAGCAAT
>NZ_JBIKSE010000115.1:0-13228 GCF_044348765.1 Arenimonas sp. | reverse complement strand
CATTTCAATTCTTAACAAGATCACTGGTTACTGTGTAGCTACCCTCGGCTAAATCGGTGAATTGGTACTTACCATCGTTGCTGATTTGGGTGGTGGTGTTTTTGTTGACTGTGGCTCCTGTTTTGGTTTCGGTTCCTGTTAGGGTAAGTTTGATATTTGGTAGGTAGTAATCGTTGTCTTCTTTGGTTAGAAGGTTTTGATCGGCTCCATCAGCTTGGAAGGATAGATTTTGATTTCTATCTACAAAGACTTTACCTGTTATGGAAGCGTTACGGGTTTGGACTGGGGTGGTTTGATAGAAGTGGTAATAGCCTGGTTGGTAGAGTCCTGAGTTTGTGAAGCTAAAGGTTGGAGCATCGGTTGGACCAAGACTTAGGTATCCTGGGGTTGGAACTACATTTGGATATCCTGGTGTATATTTGGCAGTGTTGATATTAATTCTACCTATTGCATTGTTTAATTTCTGTAGGGTGTAGTTTCCTGGTGGGAGTTCGTAGAAGGTTTGGTTAAGGTTCGTGGTTCCAGTAATGCTTTCGCCCAGGTAAGGAGTGTTTAATTTGAAACTACAGCCATTTATTGCAGTATCGTTAGTGAAAGTTATAGCGTTAGCATCAATAGTTCCGCTACCGTTGTAATCATCTATACAGGTTCCACTGGCGTGGTTGGTGTAGCTATAGACATTGTTGCTGGTTATGGTTTGATCGTTTTCAATGGCGATTCCAGCTTTGACTTGCCCTACTATGTCGAACCCTGTATCCCACCAAACCCATAATTCTGGTTGGTTTGTAATTACCCTAGAGGATTTACATCTGAGGGCTGTAATACAAATATCAGTTATGGTGTTGGTGTAGCTAGCGGGTAAATCTACATTTGGAATTGGGTTGCTAGCGTTATTGTTATCTGGGAGTTTGTGAACTCGGTATTTTCCACTAGGTAGGTTTGAGAAGGTGTAAGTTCCTTGGGTTTGAGGTTGACCTGGGATGCCAGAGGTAATTTGTGGGTTGATGGCTATGCCTGGAGGTCCTTGTAGATATACGGTTGCTAAGTTGATAGCTATGTCGTTATCTAGGATGGTGGCTGGGTTAGCGTCTCCTCCATTAGGGTTGAAGACTTGGTTGTAGCCACTTGAGTTTACTAGGTTGGTTGGTCTATCGATAAAGACTTGTCCACTTATGGTGTTGTTTAGGTATGGGGTAAATGGTAGGTCTTCGGATCTATTCTGGCTTGGGCTGAGAGCGTATGGGTTGTTTAGGTATCCACTTCTGACATCTATTTGAGTTGGTTTTGGTCCTATGGCGATAGAGTAATTGCCTGGAGGTAAGTGTACTGCTTGGAAGATAGGCTGACTTGTTTGTCCTCTGTAGGTTGGCAGAATTACAATGCTTTCATTTAGGTTACCTTGAGAGTATACTAGGGAGAGTTTGGTGTAGTTGTTTCTAACTTCCCAGTTACTGTCGTAGATTCCATCAGGTACGGTGTCTAAGAATGAGTCTGCGTTAAAGACTCCGTTGTAGTCGTAGGTTAGATGTTGGTTTTGAAGGGTTTGGTCTTGAGCTACATAGACTAAATCGTTTTGCAAGTCGTATCCTCCTCCTTGTCCCCAATAGGTTCTGACTCCGCCAGAACCAGATCCTTTTTCAGTTCCGATTGGTTCTGGGTTGGTTACTCTAGCGTGGTAGTTGCCTTCAGGGATATTTTGGAAAGAGAAGTTTCCTTGGTTAGCTGAGTTGTCATTTATGCTGTTTTGAGTAGCTACTAAGTTTTCAGGTAAGAAACAGTTGGTTAAACCACCACAAGCTCCAAAGTAGAGTTCGACAGTGTAATTTCCAAGTGGGGCGTCGTTATCGAAGTCGGTTACGGACTGTGTGTCGATTCCGTTTGGTAGGTAAGTTCTGTCTCTGGTTCGGTCGATAAACACCCTACCCTCAATAGCTGAGTTGGTAGTTGGGGTAAATCCAAAGTTTAGGGTTTGACTTGTTCCGTTGGTGGCTAGGTTGGTTCTAAGTGGGATGTCTAGTTTGGGAGTTGCAAATGGGGTGTAGTTGGAGGTGTAGCTGGTAAGTTCAACTATGTAGTTGGTTCCTGGTGGGATATGGGTAAAGGCAATGCTTGTGTAACCTGGGGTTGGTTCTATGATTGTTTCTAGGATGTTACCGGAAGAGTCTCTGAGTTCGTAGGTAAGGTTGGTTATGCTTGTGTCTTTATCATCTTCAAAGCTTTGTCTGGTACCGTTTAGGTTTTGATCTATGTAGGCGTCGTTCACGATAGTGTTGTTCCATTTAGTCCAGATATTGTAATTGGTTTCGTTTTGACCTGGAGTTCTTTGGTTTGGTCTGCTTCCAATTTCGCCTGGGTTGTTGTTCCAGAAGATGTAGTTTCCTGCATCACAAGCTGAATTTGTTCGACTGACTGTCAGTTGGTTTTCGTTGGGGAATTGGTCTAGCCTGATTACACCATAGCCTCCTGGTGGGATGCTCACGAAGTCGTAGGTTCCGTCGGCTCTACTAGTGAAGTAAGCTAAAGAGTTGGTTGGTAGATTCCAAGCAGCTTTGGGGAAGATGTCGTTGTTGGCATCGCCACACTTTACTAGTTGAAGTTTGATTCCTTCGTATGGGGTGTCGTTATCGTAGTCTCGGTTGTAGGTTTTGGGGTTGATAGTTTCAATTCCAGTTTTGGTGTCTTTTCCAGTTGGTTCCCAAACTCCATCTCCTGCTTTATCATTCCAGAGTCTGCCTGAAAGACTGGATAGGGCATTGTTGTCAGCTGGTGGTGGGGTTCCATTGTAGTAGTTAGTTACTTGGTAGGTTTGCCCATCTAGATATACGGTGGTACTTTGGTTTGGGGTGATTTGGTTGTAGCGGGTGCGGTTAAAGAGAGTGGTATAGCCGAGGCCCCCTTGATTTCCTGGAAGATCGTTGGCAGCTGTGTTTACCTGGACGGTGTATTGTCTTGGTGGGACGTGTAAGATACAGGGGTTGGTACTATTAAGTAGGTAGCCTTTTGGATTGTAGTTGGATTCGGTTTGAGGTCCACTTCCGGCTTCGTAAGCTAGTGTGTAAAAACTGCCTACGGTTTGGATTAGGTCAATGTCGATTCCTGGGTTGTATTGGTTGTTGTAGTTGATATCGACATAAAGTACCGGACAGATTTTGGCTGTGTATTGGAAGCTAAGGTGGTTGTCTTGAACTATTTCGCTACTAGTGATAACTATACCTTCGATGAATGAGCTGTTTCCTGCTCCAGCTGATGGCCAGACTGAGGTGGTTCCTTGTGGTAGTGGGACTACTACTTTGTAGGTTCCTGGAAGTAATCCATCAAAGCTGTAGGTTCCATCTTGAGCATTGTCAGCTGAGTTGGAGGCAGAGATAACACTAGTTTGGTATTCGTATTTATCGGTGTTTGCTGATAGTGGGTTGTATTTGTAGAGTTTAACTTCTTGGTTGGTTACTGGGACATCGTTGTCGAAGGTGCTTTGGTAGGCTAAATCTTGTCCGTAGGGGTCAAAGGAGTCTGCTAAGGTGTGTGGAGCTGTTTTAGAATCTTCGTTTCGGTCGATGTAGAGTTTTCCTCTGATACTTCCTTTGTTGAAGTCGGGGTCGTTGGTTAGTCCAAAGTAGCGATTGACTGGAGAGGAGTTTGGAACGGTGAAGTTTTGAGTACCGTTTCCACTAGTGGTGTAGCTGTAGCCTGAAGGTGGGTTGGTTTGAACTAGTCGGTAGTCTCCTCCGTAAAGTCCAGTTATACAAAGGTTTGCTTCGGTTAACGGGCTGAGGGTTTGAATTGGGTTGGTAAAGTCTGGGGATTTGTACAGGGATATATTGGTATCTGAAACAAAAAGCTCGCCGTCTTGTCTGATTCCATCAAAGCTGCCTGTAATTGAGTTATCGTTAAAAGGTGTTACACAGATTGAGGAGGCTCCGGTGTATCTAAAGCTTAGGTGTTCGGTGGCTCCTGGGTTTTGAGTTACGTTGGCTGGGTTGGAGGTGGTGGCTGCACTTCCAGTGGGTCCGGTTTGAGTGACTGAGTAGGTTCCAGGGTCGACATTTGAGAAACAGTCGCTTCCAGTAGCAGTTGTTTGGATGGTTTGAACTGGGGTAGTACCATTTTTAAGTACTGTGGTTAGACCTGCAATTTGGGATTGGTAGTTATCGTAGCTACTGTCTATACAAATACTTCCAGCTCCATCGAATCTAAAGACTGGTTTGTATCGACCTCCGAATTGAACACCATTAAGAGTATCAGGAACAGTTTGAGTATCACTACCACCTAGCAAAGTGTATCCACTAGGAGGAGTGACTTTAACTTGGTAGTTAGCTCCAGCAGTTAAATCAAAAGTGAAACAGTTTTCTCCGTTGTTAGCACTTTGAATTGGATTGGCTGTAGTTGAAGTTGGGGTTAGTGTGTTGCCGCTGTTGTCTTTGAGATAGCTCTGAACTGAGAGGTAAGGCTCGTTCGTATCTTTGATACTATCACCACTATCATCTCTAAAGGCTACAGGACAGATTTGAGGTGAGCCTTTGTAACCGAATTTCTCACTAGCAGTTTGACCTACTACTAAAGAAGCTATGTTTTTACTTAGAGAACCTGTAGATGGTAAAATGGTAGCTGCATTTGGGCTGGTTTGTTCTAGTTTGTAAGTAAAGCTAGATCCGACTGCAGGAAGTAGCTCATCAAAACAAAGATTACCACTTGCGTCAGTTTGACCGAGACTGTTGGCTGTTCCTCCAGCGATGGTGTTTCCATTTTGATCTTTGAGTGTGGTTAGGATGCCTGGGTAAAGGGTGTCACTACCGTTGTAGTCACCAAAAGGAGCTACTAAGTCTTTGAAGGTAGGATTTGCACAAATTTTGGTACCACTACTTCCTTTGTAACCAATTCCGATATTAGTATCTACTCCTAGGTTTAGAGTAATGTTAGAGTAATTAACAGTAGTAGAAGCTGTGGTGCTTAGTGTAGGTTGGCTTAGGTTGGTGTTGAAACTGGTGATAGCCTGGTAACTAGCTGGAACGGTTTGTTGGATTTCGTAATTTCCAGGGGTTGGATCGTTAAAACAGTTATTACCTGTAGTAGTGGTATTTTGAGTACCCCCTATCTGACTAGCTCCTTGGTAGAGTTTAGTTGGTAGGTCTGAGATGATGGATTCGCTAGTTTGTCTGGTACCGTCTTTGTTGTAGTCTCGATAGACGTCGTTGTAACAAATATCAGCTGTGTTTCGGTAACCAAATTCTCTAGTATCGTTTTGAGCATTGGCTAAGGTTAGGATGCTGAAACTGCTAGCTGTAGTTCGGGCTACTTTTAGACTGTTTGAATAGGTTTGGTCTAATGAGTAAGAAAGGTTTCCACTAGAAGTTTGAACTGTGGTTGGTAGTAGATTGGTAAAACAACCTGATAGCCCTCCTGTATAGATTTTATCAGCCAAGACTGGGTTTCCTAGATTATCAAATAGTCTGGTGGTAAATAGACTGTTGGTGATTAAAGGATCTATTGTGTCTAATGGGACATTTGTTCCATCGTTGACTCCATAGGTAGTTCCAGCATCGTCTCTAAAGGAGTTTCCACAAACTTGAGTACCTGAATTTCCAGTGTAGCCAAAGGCTTGAGCAAAGGTGTCTTCTGGGTAGGTGGTGTTTTGAGGAGATCCACGGAAAGCATCATCGGCTAAAGTGGTGGTTAAGACTAGACCAGCTGGGGTAGTTTGTTCTACTCGGTATTGAACTCCTGGGGCTACTGGGGCAAAACAGTTGGAAATGGTAGAAGCACTAAGGTTTGAGATTGTTCCTACCTGAACACTGTCACTAACTCTAACTAATTTAGCACTAATGCCTCCAATTAAAGGTTCATTGCTTTCTTTAGTTCCATTACCGTTGTAGTCGGCAAAGGCTGAGGTACAGACACTGATATTTCCAGAGAAAACTACAAAGTCGTGACTTAGGGTTGTCAGTGGTTGATTGTCTCCAGTGATGGTGAAGGTAACGGTATAATTTCCAGTGGTGGTTGGGACAACAGTTGAATTATTACTGTTATCGACAACGCAGTTTCCGTTTAAAACATTTAGGTTAGAAATCGTCTTTCCACTTACTCCAAAACCTGGACCTTCAAAAGTGGCTGAACAGATTCCTACTCCGCTAAGTAAGGCATCGTTTCCAGAGTCGATTAAACCACTAACTTGAGCTGAAACTGGATAACCTACAAAGGCTTTTTCGTTAAATACTGGATTAATGGTGGTTAATACGTTCAGTCCTGTGTTGATTGGTCTGCCTGTAGGTTGGTCGGTGTTGTTTAACTCTTCTTTAGCAAGAGAAGAAGCACTCTTTTGGTAACCAAAGGTAGTGGTCTGATCGGTAGTTAAACTAAGAGTTACATCTCGGTAAGCATTAGCTCCCAAAGTAGGTAGTCCTGTTATAGCAGTAGCTCCAGAGGGGAAGAATGGTTCTAGGGCTACTGGAATAGTTTGAGTTAACCTATAGCTTTCGCCTGGATTGTTAGCTGGAAGGTTTGTGAAACAAGTTTTTCCATTAGCATCTGAAACTATACCGGTAGTTGGAATACTCGTTGAGGTAATTGGATTTACCAAATCTGTAGAAAGATAGATTAGAGTATTCTTTCCACTCACCAAGGTGTCTGTACCTGAGCTGTATGTATTGTTTTTATCGACATCAATATATGTTTGATCCACACAAACCTCATCTCCATTTCCACGGTAACCAAATTCTTTGGTGATGGCTTGTCCGCTTACTGCTGTTACTTGGTATTTAGCTGTGGAGGCTGTTATGGTAGCAGAGGTATCAGCGACTGTTGGTTTGGTTAAACTGGTGTTAGCAGGAATGTTTTGTAAGACGTAGTAATCTCCTTCAAACAAATTATCAAAACAGTAAGGGTTGGTAGAGTTACTAACAACTGAACCAATTAGATTGTTGCTACTATCATACAAACTCTTACTAATGGTTTGACCAGATAAAAGCTGTTCAGGTTGACCGATTTGGTTGTTTCCATTGGCTCCACCGTTGTTGTAACTACCACTGGCATTATCATCTTTAAAGGACTGAACACAAAGGCTTGAGTTATTAAGGTTACGAATTTTTAGTGGGGTGTTAGCTGAACTAAAATCATCTGAGTTGGTAACTGTTGGGTTTCCTGATTGATCTAAATTAAAAGTTGAATCGTTGTAACTAACTTCTACTCTACTAGTTACGGTTTCAGATAAAGTTTGAAGTTGTGAGTCGCTGCTTAATAGGTTAGCTATACACCTTCCACTACCGTCTAAAGTTGCTGGGTAGTAACTTGGGGTGGCGGAGTTTACTATCAAAACTATTCGACAAGCTTTTCCAGTAAGAGCTGAGAGACTAGTTCCAGCTTGTAAGTTAGCTGGGGTATTAGATTGTTGAATCGCTCCTGAAGTTAAAGTGTTGGCTGTTGATTTAATTAAAATATTTGTATAGCCAGCCGTAGAAGTTGTAATAGCTGCAGGTAATTGTGAGCTAGTTCGGTAGATATTGAATCTTCTTTGAATATTAGTTACTGGGTTAGTTGTTAAAGTTTGACCTGTGGAACTGTCGTCAGAGTTAAATCTAAGTGTAAAACTGTAATTAGTACTAAATCCAGAATTACTTTCTAGGCTGTTATCAGTAAACGAGGTTGTACAGGTTCCGTTGGTTGGAGCTGCAGTTTGTTCTGATAAAAGTGTACCATTAGGGTTTGTAATATTAAACCTACAGATTTGGGAGGTTGTTTCAAGAGCTAAATCGTTGCCTGAATCAATTAGGTTACTTACTGAGAGAGTTACACTTTGATCAGTAAAACTTGGGTTAACAGAAACTGTAGGGGTATTACTAGCTGGTTGAGTTTGATTTGGATTATCTTTGGCTTTGGCTTTGTTTGAGTAAGCGTTTACGATTGAAATGGTTTTATCAGCTGTTTGGAAATCGTCTCCGTAGGTCGAAAAATCAAAATTACTATCTAACAGACTGACTTGAGTTTTAAGTACAGCTGAACCGGTAGTGGTGATTTGAGTGTCTAACACATCACTCACACATTGAGCGGTAGCATTTAGATTACCAGTCACATTTCCAGAAACTACTCCTGGGTAGTAAATAGGACTGCCTCCATTAATTGTAAGTACGTTTCGACATTTAATCGTAGAAGCTAAATTAGTAGTGGTATCAAATTTCTTCAAAATTGGTGAAGTTAAAGTAGCTGCTTTGTTTACGACTAAAGGTTCCCTAGTAGAGCTTAAAGTTCCTACTAAGTTTCCAGTTAACCCATCGCTTCCTGTAGTTTGTAAATCAAATCTTCTCACAAAGCTAATGGCTGGGTTGGTAGTTAAGGTTACATTGTTAGGGCTGCCTCCACTACCCGTTCCATTAGTTCCAGGAAGAGTTACGGTATAGCTGTAATTTCCTTTTAGACTTAAGTCTGAAGAGCTACCTGCAATAGTTACTGAGCAAGATCCGTTACTTGCTGGACTAGAAGGTAAGTTAAAGATTGTTCCATCTGGTTTGGTAAAGTTAAAGGTACAAATACTTCCAGCTAAGGGTTGATTGTTAGCGTAATCTTTTAGGCCAGAGACAGTAAAGGTTTGAGCGGTACCAATAAAGGTATTTCCAGGGCTTGTGATAGTAGTTGTAAATGGAATTGCACTGGTATCTAGACTTCCTCCTAAACTAAAGGTTGTACTTTGAGCTTTGTTGCTAGGAAAACCAGCTGTAGCAAAGGTTGTTAAGTTAGTTTCAAAATCAGTAGTAATACTATTTAAGGTTAGAGAAACTCTAGTTTTGAGTTGCAAATTACCAGCTGAAATGGAACTATTCGGTACAGTAGTTACACACTGACCAGTAGCATTTAGGGTACTAGCTTGGTTATCAATCAAAGATCCATCTAAATACAATAGGTTACGACAAACCGTTCCAGAAGGTATTAAATCTGTACTACCATTAGCGTATTTTCGAACTACTTGGGAAGTGAAAGTTGGACTAGCTCCTCCTGAGACTATTGGGTTAGAAAGGCTAATCAAAGTTGGGACAGTGCTTACCAAAATTGTTCCAGTAGCTGATCCTGGGATTTTACCGTTAGAGTCAAAAACTGTGGGAGTAGCTGTTTGGGATAAGAAGATATCAAAGAAGCGATTAAAGGTTTGAGAAGCAGTGGTCAAATTTACATCAGCATTTGAAATATCTTTACCTGCTACAGTAACCGTAAAGGAATACCCACCCTTAATCAAAGGCAGATCAAACTGACCAAATGTATAGCTACAAATTCCTCCTACCAAACCAGAAGCAGGGGTTGTGAAAGTTTGGCTAAACGGTGTAATACTATTACCTGAATTATCTACAGATGGGCCAGTAACATTAAAGTTACAAGGAGTATTGTTTAAAGCTTGATTATTACCTGAATCGATAAGTCCAGAAACGGTTAACTTCAGCAAATTACTATTTCCAGTAAGACCAATTAAGGAAGGTACTGGGGTTGAAGTTAGGGTGTATGGGCTAATTGGTTCAGTGCCGTTAGCTTTGGCTTTGTTGGATGGTGTAGCGTAAGCGGTTAAAGATAGGAAGTTTTTAAACTCAGCTGTAGTGGTAGCTAAACCAACTGCTGTAACTTTCACACTAAACTGCCCTACTCCACCTGGGTCTAAGAATTTACCTCCACTAGCTGGGCCAACTAAAGTACACACTCCATTTAAAATCGTACCTGAAACACTACTAACTGTAGTTGTATAATTCCCTGTTCCAGTAGTTCGAATAATATCAGCTGAACAAGTACCGCTAAACAAATTAAAACCAAAAGTATTTTTGATACCCGTTACAGATAGACTAAAATCACTACCAACTGAAATTGGATTTGGATTTGGGCTAAGGTTACTCGAAACTAAAGAAGAAAGACCAGCTTCTGGACTGTTACCGTCGTAAAGGGTTCCTGTACAGCCACTAGTTGTGTTGGTGTAGGCTGCTTTTTCGTCTCGACGACCTGCAGTGTTACCTGGAGCTACCACATCTACAAAAGTTTCACCTAGGTCATAGTAACCATTGCTATTAGTATCTGTGAAGGTTTCGGTAATAGTTGGCTCGCTACAATCGCCAGTTCCAGTTCCACCGTTTACTGTGATGGATGAATTTTGATCTACTTGGGTCATGCTACCAGAGCGAGCTTGATAGTAAAGAGCAATACGACCACCTGCTCCACCTCCAGCAGGAGCACCAGCTCCAGGACTATTTCCTCCATTGGCTGTAATAATACCACTTCCTGTAAGAGTGTTTGTATCAATCCAGATACTTCCTCCAGATCCTCCACCTACATAGATATCGTTGTATGTTTCACCATTTGCTAAAATACTTCCATTCACTGTAGTAGTTCCTGCTACTGTTAGTTTAATAGCTCCTCCTCCATTTGCTCCTCTAGCACTCCAGCTTGAAGGGTCTGCACCTCCACTTCCTAAATCTGTTGGTTGGGTAACTGAGCCGTAGCTGTTTCCTCCAAGAGTACTAGTACTACCACCTCTACCTCCGTATCCTGCACCACCATTACTAGATCCGTTTGAGAACTGTCCTGCTCCTGGACCATTACCAGCACTGTTTACTCCACCAGTGTAGCCTAAGTTTGATACATCTATTTTACCACCGGTTTGGATGTCTAGGGTTGTACTATTAATAATAGTACTATTATTATGAGTTGAAGAGTTAGCTACATGAGTCAGTACTCCATTTCGCTTGATTACAAAGTTTGTAATATTGTAGGTATCTTTAGAATTTACTCGCAGAGTAGCTAGTTTGGTTGTGTCATCTACAGTAGCTGAACTTTGTAGAGTTAGGGTATTTATGACATTTAGAGTATTATTTGTTTTAGTATAATCTAAATACGCATTTTGAACTGTGATATTATCGTAAATGTATCTGTTTGTAGAATCGTTTAAAGGTGTTAAATTTCCTGTATTGTTAGTAAGATTGGAAATTATTAGATCTCCATTTGGTTTAGTGTTATCACTTTTGTTTTTATCATACACAGTCCCTGCCCCACCATTTTGGTTTCCTGTTCCACCTATGGTTGACACTGGAGTGGAATTGGTTAGATTTTTGGTAGTGTAATACAAAGCAATTCTACCTCCCCCTCCACCTCCAGCAGGAGCACCAGCTCCAGGACTATTTCCTCCATTGGCTGTAATAATACCACTTCCTGTAAGAGTGTTTGTATCAATCCAGATACTTCCTCCAGATCCTCCACCTACATAGATATCGTTGTATGTTTCACCATTTGCTAAAATACTTCCATTCACTGTAGTAGTTCCTGCTACTGTTAGTTTAATAGCTCCTCCTCCATTTGCTCCTCTAGCACTCCAGCTTGAAGGGTCTGCACCTCCACTTCCTAAATCTGTTGGTTGGGTAACTGAGCCGTAGCTGTTTCCTCCAAGAGTACTAGTACTACCACCTCTACCTCCGTATCCTGCACCACCATTACTAGATCCGTTTGAGAACTGTCCTGCTCCTGGACCATTACCACCGCTATTTACTCCACCTGCGTAGCCTGTTCCAACCCCATTAATACTTCCAATTATGTTAGCACTCTGGGCATAAATCTTCACTGCCTTACCTGTAAAAGGGGCTGTAGTTGAAGCCTGGTTATTTAAAGTTGCTGTAATTCCACTATTAACTTGGAATAAATTAATATTACAATAGCTACCTGTTAAAGTTTGGTTTGAACTTATTATTAAATCCAATCCACCTAAATTTGTATCACAGTCTAAATTAGCTACACTAACTACATTAGAATCTACACTTCTACCAGCTCCGTTTCCTTGATTTTGAGCACTACCATTTACAGCAATTACTTTAAATTTGTAGCTTTGACCTATGTTTAATCCTGTAACTGTGGTTGAATTAGTATTGCTTTGGGTATTGAAATCTGTATAAGTAGTAAAATCATTTTGTGAATATCGAATAATATGATTTGTAATAGCTGAACCATTATTAAAAGGAGTTGTCCAAGAAAGATTTACATTTCCACCTTCTTGAGTACCAAGAGTTAAATCTGTAATTGGATTTGGAACGTTGCTTTGACCATAACTGTAAAGGTTAGTAGCACTTGTTCCGTTTGATCCATCAGAGTTGGTGACCTTGATATTTACATTTCCTGTGCCTGCTGGGGTGTAGCCTCGTAGAGTTTGAGAGTCGATGAAAGTCACTCCTGACATTGAATTTCCTCCAATTTTTACATCTATTCTTTGCTCATTATTTATAGTTGGAGAAATGATTGAGGTGGTATTGTATAGTTTGTATTTTAGGTTTAGATAGTTTTCGACTGCTTGACGGTCGTTAGTGGAGAGAGCTGAGTTGAATACTATGACTTCAGCTATATCTCCATCAAAACTTCTATTGTAACCACCTCGATCTTCAGTGAGTGAATCTGCTTGTGTATTACCTGTAGTAACCAAAGAAACTAAAGTGGGAGTGCCTACTATTAGTTTGGCATCAGTACTGGGTGTAATTAGTTCATTATTTACTCTAGTTTCACCATTTTGGACATTGCTACTAGAACAACAACTATGCCATAAATATTGCCCATTTCTATGAAAATTATAAGCTGAAGTATCTCCGAGTAAAAACCCACCACTTGTATTTTCTTTCAAAACCCAAAATACAGTTCTAATGTCAGAAATACGAGTAAATGAATAACTTCTGTTATTCGCTAAAGTAATTGCAGGTCTTCCATTTATAGCATTGTTATTGAAGGTTCCTTCTGTTTTTCCAGACTGAAGAGTAAGGTTGTTGTTGGTATTAGCCTTGTTATTTATAGTTGATACCGTCGCATTATTTGCAAGGTTTAAATCACTGGCAGCAATCCAAAGTTTGTTACTACTTTGAGCTAAAATTGGAAACTTTTGAGAAATTAAAGTTGAGATATTTTCTGCTGTAGTACTCAAATTATTATCCCCATAACTTAGATAAAGTGATTTTGTACCTGTATTTAGAGTAGGTATCTTAAACCAAACTGTGGTAGCCCGAGAATTACAACCCTCTATCCAGTAACTAAATACATTGGTTGTATCGCTATTTCCAAGTGGGTCTGCATTATTTCCATCTTTTACTCGTATATCACCACAGTCATTTTTCATCTTTCCACTAGATATTAAACTTGCAGTGTCTAAATCTACGTTTCCAATGTAGTCTGTAATACTGTTTCCACTGGTATTGTTTACCTGTAGTGTACGAATATATTTATTGCCTGTATTTCCAAAATT
>NZ_JBIKSE010000069.1:0-3753 GCF_044348765.1 Arenimonas sp. | reverse complement strand
ATTCATCGGTGGTGAACACGGTAATCAGGATGCTGACCAGAAACACAAAAGCACCGATAGCAAAGGCGATCTTGACCGAATCAGGCACCACGCCCGGTCCGGCTTCATTGGAAACACCCATCTGGTTCACCAGCCAGGGCAGATTGCTGGCCACCCAGGTGCCGATGCCGATGATCAGCGTCTGCAGGACGAATCCGTAGGAGCGCTGCCGTTCTGGGAGCTTGTCGGCGACCAGGGCGCGGAACGGCTCCATGCTGATGTTGATCGAAGCGTCCAGAATCCACAGAAAGCCGGCGGCCATCCAAAGGGTGGAGGAATAAGGCATGAAAAACAGGGCAATGGAACTGAGCACTGCGCCGATCAGAAAGTAAGGGCGCCGACGGCCGAAGCGCGGGTGCCAGGTGCGATCGCTCAGATAACCGATAATCGGCTGCACCAGCAGACCGGTCAACGGCGCTGCAATCCAAAGCAAGGGCAATGCATCCTTGTCGGCGCCCAGGGTCTGGAAGATGCGGGACATGAAGCCGCCTTGCAGTGCGAAGCCAAACTGGATGCCGAGGAAGCCGAACGACATGTTCCAGATCTGCCAAAACGATAAACGCGGTTGTGCGGCCATGCCACCCTCTCTCGGTATGTTTATGCTTGATGCAATCGTACTTGCATTCGTATGTTTTTCATACCCTACCCGAAGCCGCGCAGGCATCGGATTGCTGGATGCCTGAATACGTATGCACGCATTTCAATTCCTGTCGGTAATGAAAAACCCCGCCGAAGCGGGGTTGTTCAATGGTGTTGCCGGTGAATGATCAGAACGTTTTGCGGATACCGATACTGATGTTGTCATTATCCTCAACATCCTTGCCGTCTCGGGCGCGGTAGCTGATGTAGCCGTCGAAGCCTTCGCCGAAGCTCATGCTGGCGCCGACATTCCAGTCGATGTAGCTGTCGTCGCCCGGAGCGAAGCCCGGTAGGCTGAAGTTGGCCGGCAGGTTGGCGGTACCGCCGCGGACAAATACCTGGTCGTTATTGCTTCTTTCATTGAACCAGGCCACACGGACGAACGGCTTGATGTTATTGAATTTGCCGGAGAACTGGTAGCCGACGGTGGTCAGATTGCTGTCGCGGCTGAAGGTATCGAATCGCATGGCGGTGCTGTCGGAACCTTCGACGTAAGCTTCAACATCGGACTTCGTGTTTTCAAGGCCAGCGAACGGGCCGTGGGTGAAGCTGTCGGCCTTGAACACATAACCCACTTCCAGCGTACCGGACTGCTGGCTGATGGCGGTGCTGCCGGTTTCTTTGCGCACGCTGGACAGCAGGTCGATATTGCGGGTGATGTCCATGTCGGTGCTGCCGCCGCTGAGACCGATGCGACCATAAAGACCGTTCACTTCGTACTGGCCGAACACGCCGAATAGGATACCGCTGCCATCGAAGGATCCGAGGCTGCCGGCATTGGCCGAGTTGTCGCCGAGGGTGGCGGCGACACCAAAGGTGGCATTTTCGTTGATACGGTAGGTGGCGCCGACATTCAGGTTGGTCGAGTCACCGTTGAGGGCGGGCGTATAGTCCGACCCATCGATGTTCTTTTGACCGAACTGTACCGAGGCGAAACCACGGACTTTGCCGACTTCGCTACCGGCAGCCCATTCCGAATTCAGCGCATCGCTGATGGCGGTGTTATGCGCGAATGTGGTCTGCATGGCCACTTCCGGGGCCAGGGAAACAACGCCCGGGGCGCTGACGGTGGCGTATACGATGTTGGCGAGCAGAGCATGCGCGCGGCCGGACGGATGAATGCTGTCGGCGAACAGGTAAGTGGCACTGATTGGCTGTACCGGATAGCCGGCCGGTCCGCAGGTCAACGAGGAGGCGGGAGCCGGGCAGGCTACGCCGGTGGTGTTGGTGAACCCGTAGGCGCTCGGATTGGCCAAAACTTCGTTGATGATGCCGTATGTGTCGATGGCGACGATGCCATCCTTCAGCGTTGCCAGACCACCGTTGAAGTTCAGGTTATAAATGCTCGACAACGCACTGGCGCCGGCCGAGTTGGCGGTATTGACGTTGAGTGGGGTCTTGCCCAGGTCAGGCAGATTGAAAACCACGATGGTCTTGGCGCCGGCGGTTTGCAGGGCTTTGATCTGACCAATGGCGGTCTGGGCAGATTGGCCGGCGATGGTCTGTGCAATCGCAGATGCATTGGCTTGGCTGCCGCCGTTCACAACAAGATATTGATACAAAATCGAGCCATTCGGCAGAAAGCCGCCCGGTGCCGTAACGGCGGTGGCTGACAGGATGTCGTTGGCACCTGCCCAATAGGTATAGAGGGCGTTCGGATCAGCGACTCCCCCATTGGCGGACAGGTGCGTATTGAATTGTGTGCTCAACGAGAAATTGCCCGGAGAGTTCGAACAGGTAAAGGTGGGCAGGCCGGGAATTGGTGCCGCGATGGTGGTGCCATTGGACATGGCGCAGGCGCCGCCGTAAGCATAGTTTCTACCGGTGCTGGTGCCGGGAATCAATGGCGAGTTGTTGCTCTGGGGGCCGATGCCCAACAGTACCGAGAGGTTCTGCGAGTGGGTGCCGTCCGGATTGGTAGTGAAGCTCGTGCCGGCCGGCAGGCCGTTGAGGGTACCGACATTGCCGGCATCGGTCAGGCTGTCACCGAAGCTGATGACTTTGCTGAACTGCTGGGCTTGGGCGGCACCGCTGGTGGTGATGGCGAGGGCGAGCGCAACGGAAAGATGGGATAAACGCATGGAGTGTCTCTCTCTATATTGAAGTGTGTTCCAATGTGACCCGCGTTGGCTGATGGCAATCAGGCTGGCACGGCCCATACCCGCGCGCATTGACGCCGGGCAGTGAGCCTACATTAATACAATATTTACATCATGGCTAGTGTAAAAGCCCTAATTTTCGGCTTTTGGCGGTAAGACATGGGCCATTCGGCGCCGCCGGAAGCGTCTGGCCTCGAAACGCCCAAACAGCCACAGGCCGTGAAGACAGACGGCGGTCATCAGGCCCAGGCTCAATCCCCCCAAAACCAGGGCCACGGCGCCATCGAAAACGGCATGCCGGGGCGGCAGTTGCAGGAGACCGGCCAGGCCGGTTCCGATGCCGTAGGCGGCCAGATAGATCGGTCCGGCCGTCAAGGGATTGGTGATCATCTGCAGCCCGATCATGAGCGTCAGATTGGCACGCCCGAACCAGGCGGCGATAAAAGCGATCAGGATCTGCGCGCCATAGGTGGGTAGATACGCCAATAGGCTGCCGAGATAAATGGCTCGCACCACCGAGGCATCCTTGAACGACCATAGATAGGGCCGGCGACGGGCAAAATCTGTAAAGCGATTCAGAATCGGATAGCGATGGATGGTGGCCCGCCGCGGCAGGGGCTTCAGCCACCGGCGGATGCGGCGTCGGCGTTGGCGCCAACGGTTTTCCATTAGGCCGCGCGCTGGCCCTTCTTGAGCTGAATCAACAGCAAGGAAATCGCGGCGGGGGTCATGCCCGGAATGCGCTGGGCCTGTCCGATGGTTTCCGGGTTGGTCTGGGTGAGCTTATTCTGCAGTTCATTGGACAGGCCCGGAATGCCCATGAAGCTGAAGTCGGCCGGAAACGGGGTATTTTCCTGATTTTTCTGGCGTGCGATATCCTCGTTTTGACGGCTCAGATAACCGGCATACTTCACCGAAATTTCGACCTGCTCCGCTACCTTCGCCGACGCCGACGGCGGGCCGAATTCCGGGATGG
>NZ_JBIKSE010000013.1:0-40393 GCF_044348765.1 Arenimonas sp. | reverse complement strand
CCGGCTCGAAACCTTCCAGCCAGAATCCAATGAAACGGTCCTTGCTGCCATCGCCATCGACCTGCAATGCAACATCGCGGACCTTGACCGGCTCGCCGGGGGCGACATCGATGATGATCTGGGCAAGGGCACCGTCGCGCTCCATCCGGCTACTCACCACCGAATGGTAGTATCCCAGCGGCTCCAGACTGTCTTCGACCAGACGGTTGATGTTGCTGACGTAGTAACCGAGCCGGCCTTCCGAAACCGTTACACCCTTACCCTCTGCTTCCGGAAGCGCCACCGCACGGCGCACCACCTGCTCGAGCATCTTGTTCTTTTCCAGACCATTGATCCTGACCGGCAACAGCTCCGCTGCTGGCACCGAAGCAGAAAAGGTGCCGAAAACAAATAAATAGAGAAAGAGCGGCCGCATACGGCATTTTACGGGGCGCTCAAGGTGCACGGCAAGCGATTACTGCATGCGCAAAGGTTCCGGGTAGTGTCTGCCGGCGCGTTTTGGACGAAAACAGGGCATACGCGTGAAGAAATCTGCAGCGGTATGTTCTGGATGCCAACCGGGAATGCCGGTCAAGGGAATCGGACGCAGTTCCTGCGGGTCATTCAACAATGAGCCGGCGGCGATACCTGTCGCAATGCGGGATGCCATGCCGTCCTCGTCCAAAGTGTCCGGCGAATTGATGACCAGAGCCTTGGCCACCAGCGCGATGGCAGGGGTCAGTGCATGCTCGAATAGGGAATGTCCGAACAGCCAGAGTTGGACTGCGCCTCGCCGTTCGGCATCGGTCCAGTTCCGGAACAGATACGGCCAGTCATGTGCATCCCAAGCCGTCTGCAGCGTGGCATCATGCAGACGCAGCACGGCTCCAGCCTCATCGAACTGCGTCAGCGCACATTGGCCGCGCGTGCGTTGCTTCGGACCCACCTGCACGATATCGGTGACCTGGCGGGCGTTTAATGCTTGCTTGACGGCGGGATAGCGCATCCAGATGAAGGCATTGAACAGATCGTGCCAGTTGCGGGTACGGGTGGCGATGGCTCCGGTGTGCGCGATGCGCTGCTCGTAATGCGCATCGTCCTGCAAGTCATCTTGGTCCACGAAACGGAACGGAAATCCGGCAGCATTGACGGGAGCTTGCCAGAGGGCATTGAGCGCAGGGATTTCGGGCCAGTTCTCGGACCGGCACAGATGATGCTGACTCTCATGCAACTGCTCGAAAACCGGATGCGCGAAAACCTGCGTATCAATCCGGCCGCGTTCGGGAGCGAGGTAACGCATTACCGCCATGTTAATGGAAGCGTGCCGCTTTCAAGGCCAACTCGCGAACAGCCGCGGGAATCTGTGCAGACGATTCCACCGTGCGCATCCGTTCGTCATCGGCGATGAAGCCCTCATGATGGTCCAGGGCCCAGGTCAAGGGATACGGTACATGCACGGCGAACCCGCCGACATGCAATACCGGTGCGACATCCGAGTTCAGGGAGTTGCCGACCATCAGGAATTGCTGCGGCTGCAAGCCGAACTCGGACAGTACGCGCCGGTAAGTGACCGGATCTTTTTCCGACACGATTTCAATGCGTCCGAACAGGGTCGATAGACCGGACCTGGCGACCTTGCTTTCCTGATGGAACAAATCGCCTTTGGTGATCAAAACCACTTGGTATTCACGGGCAATATCGGCTACCGCATCGGCGATGCCATCCAGCAGTTCCACCGGATGGTTCAATACTTCTTTGCCAAGCTGGATGATTTCGTGCAGATGATGCGCGCTGATGCGTTCGGCGGTCATCGCCACGGCCGTCTCGAGCATCGACAGGGTCATGCCCTTGGCGCCGTAACCGAAGAGCTTGATGTTGGTACGCTCGACCTCGAGCAGATGCTCGTGCACATTGGCATTGCCGATGTCGATGTACTGTCCGAGGATGGTCTCAAAGTGGCCATGCACCTCGCGGTAAAAGCCCTCGCTGTGCCAGAGCGTGTCATCGGCATCGAAGCCCACCAGTTTCAGCATGTCCGCACTCCGTGTGTCACTTGGGTTCACGCCACAGCCGGGCGCCGAGGAAAATCAAGCGCAGCTGCAGCACGAAATGGTCGACCAGTTCCTGCTCGCTCTGGCGATGGCCGGCCGGAAGATCGAGGATGTCGGTGGCGGCATTGAGCATGGTGCTGACCACCAGGCTGCAGATCAGTTCGATGGTCTGCCCGGACAGACCGGGCACGGTTCCGAGTTCGCGCATGTCGTGCGCCATTTCGTGCACGAAGCGCTCTTCTTCGCGGCGGATGGCCTTGCGGATCACCGGCGAACCGCCGCTGCGTTCGCCGACGATGAAGCCGAACACCAAACGGTTCTGTTCCAGATAGCGTTTGTAGACCAGTACCGAATTGTGCAGCATGTCTTTGGGTGGAAATCCGCTGCGGCGGGCTTCGCGCAGCAAGCGGCGCAGGGTCACCCCACCCTCTTCCACCAACGCCAGGCCCAGTTCGTCCATATCCTTGAAATGCCGGTAGAACGAGGCCGGGACGACCCCGATCTCGCGGGTCACTTCGCGCAGACTCAGCGACGTGAAGCCACGCCCCTGGCCGACCAGATCCAGCGCCGCCAGCATCAGCTGCTGACGGGTCTGCAGCTTGCGAGCGTCGCGGCGGGTACCTGTGGCGAGCGGGAGGGTCGGCGAACTGGACAAAGGGGCGCTTCCGGAGGAGTGAACCCAGTATAAACACTGGGCCGATGCTGGCAATGTGCAATTGACACAGCCCGTCATTTGAGTAAACATATGTTTACTGACATTAACCGGTAGATGCAATGCTGCCACTAGCACCCGCAATGTTCTGGCAAAGCCCGTGGCTGAAGCCCTTGAACGACACCACGGCATGGAACACCCTGCTGCAGGGCATCAACGCCACCTGGTCGCTGACCGAGGTGCGGGCCCGCGTGCTGCGTACCGTGCAGGAATGCCGGGAGGTGGTCAGTGTGTACCTGAAACCGAACCGCTTGTTCAAAGGCTTCACCCCCGGCCAGCATCTGATGCTGACCCTGCCCTGCAAGGGCGTGCTGCAATCGCGCAGCTTCAGCCTGTCGCAGGCCCCGGAAAGCGGCGGCGTGCTGCGTCTGACCATCAAACTCAAAGCCGATGGCATGGTGTCTCGGGCGGTAGCCAAACTCAAGCGTGGCGCAGTGGTCATACTCAGCCAAGCCGGCGGCGAATTCACTCATGCCAATCCCGAGGCTGGGGTTTTGCTGCTGTCGGCCGGCTCCGGCATCACGCCCATGGTGGCGATGCTGCAGGCCTGGGCGAAACACGAATCCCGTCCGGATGTGCTGATGATCCACAGCTGCCGCAATGAATCCGATTGGATTCTGCGTCAAGATCTACAAACACTTGTTCACCAATGGCCACAACTGAAAATCCGACCGGTGTTCACCGCCGCCGAAGGCCGCTTGGATCCCGAACGCCTACAGGCCCTGGCACCGGATTTCGCCCTACGCGACACCCTGCTGTGCGGCCCCGAAGACTTTATGGAGTGGATCGCCGCGTTTTACCGTGAGCAGGGCCTGAGCCGGCAGCTCAAACAGGAACACTTCCAGGCCCGGCGCACCGAAATCCGGCCCGATGCCACACGCTATCAGGTGTTTTCCGCCGATGGCCGGGCTGTATTCGATACCCGCAACGGCCAGAGCCTGCTGGAAGCGGCCGAAGCCAGCGGACTGAACCCGGTGTACGGCTGCCGGCGCGGCATCTGCAAAACCTGCACCTGTCGCAAACTCGGCGGCACCGTACGCAACCAATTGACCGAAACCCTGTCCGGCAGCGGCGAAGAGTGGATCCAGCTCTGCGTCTCGACCCCGGTCAGTGATCTGCATCTGGAGCTCTGAACCATGGCCGTGAAAACCTTCCTCGATGGCGACCGTCTTGCCGCATTCCAGCAGGAGCTCGACCAGCTGCGCGCGAAAGTGATGGCTGATCTCGGCGACATCGATGCCGCCTATATCCGGCGCGTGCGGGCACTGGCCCAAGGCAGCGCCATCGCCGGCCGCGGCCTGTTGATGTTCGGCATGGGTCCTATCAGTTGGGTGTCCGGCATCCTCGCGCTGGCGCATGCCAAAATCGTCGAGAACATGGAACTGGGCCACAACATCCTGCATGGCCAGTATGACTGGATGAATGATCCGGCTTTCCACTCCAAACACTACAGCTGGGACATGGTCTGTGCACCGGAAAACTGGCGCAAGTCGCACAACATCGAACACCACAACTACACCAACATCCTCGGCAAGGACCAGGATTACGGCTACGGCATGTTCCGGCTCACCGCCGCGCAGCGTTGGCGCCCGTCCTATCTGATCCAACCGTTCAGCTATCTGGTGCTGGCCAGCAATTTCCAGTGGGGCATTGCCATCCAGGATCTGAAACTCGGGCGCTGGCTGCAGGGCCGCATGAGTACCGCGCGCCTGAAAACCATCGCCAAGCCGTTCATGAAGAAAGCCGGCTCGCAGCTGGTCAAGGACTACCTGCTGTTTCCGCTACTGGCGTTCTGGCAGTGGCCGCGCGTGCTGCTCGGCAATCTCATCGCAAACGGCATCCGCAACGTGTGGACCAACGCCGTGATTTTCTGCGGGCACTTCACCGCTGACGCGCAGACCTTCACTCTGAAAGAAACCAAGGATGAATGCCGCGGCCGCTGGTATCTGCGCCAGATCCAGGGCTCCAGCAATCTGGAGGGCGGGCGCTGGTTCCACTTGATGACCGGAAACCTGAGCCACCAGATCGAACACCACCTATTTCCGGACATGCCGGCGCGGCGCTATGCCGAAATCGCACCACAGGTTCGCGACATCTGCACCCGCTACGGCATCCACTACAACACCGGCGGTTTCTGGAAACAGTACGCCAGCGCCCTATGGCGAATCCTGCGTTACGCCTTCCCGAATGGACGGCGCACGCTAACGACGGCATGATTGTTTTCCAGCATGAATAAAAAAAACCGCCCGAAGGCGGTTTTTTTATTGGCTGAATTATCCGCTCAACCGCATTTGCTGTAACCACAGTTCAGGCAGGTCTGGCAGCCGTCCATCAGCACCAGCGCCTTGGTGTTGCACTTGTGGCACATGGTGGCGGTCGGAGGGAAAGAGGCTCCCTCGCCGGACTGCGATGCCGCCTCGTCGGCGCTGTCGCGCCCGGCATCCACGGCGAGGTCGCCCTCAGAAGATTTCTTTTTCGCACGGCTCTCGTAGGCCGCGCGTTTTTCGGCGATCATCACGCGCTGGGCGTCGCTCAGCTCCGGGTCAATGATCATGCCGATGAATTTCAGGTGCTCTTCCACCACCGAACCGATTTCGGCTACGATCGAGGGCATGTACACGCCACCGGCCTTGAAGTAGCCGCCACGCGGATCGAATACCGCCTTCATTTCCTCGACCAGGAAGGTCACGTCGCCGCCCTTGCGGAACACGGCGCTCATGATGCGGGTGATGGCGACCACCCATTGGAAGTGATCCATGTTCTTGGAGTTGATGAACACCTCGAACGGACGGCGCAGTTCGTGATCGGTGCCGGGATTGAGCACGATGTCGTTGATGGTCACGTACATGGCGTGCTCCACCAGCGGCGATTTGATTTTGTAGGTGGCGCCGACCAGGGCTTCCGGGCGCTCGACCTTTTCATGCATGTGGATGATTTCGGCGGTGGCCGGCATAGCCGCCACGGCGACCGGCGCGATTTCAGCGGCCTTATCTTCCGGTTTATTGACACTGTAGGACTTGATTTTTTTTGTAATTTTGATGGCCATTACTGCAAAGACTCCTGAGGATATTCGGTGGAACGCGGACATGGGGCGCACAGCACTCTGCCCATTACGGCCAGAGCACGGTCATCGCGGATTATTTTCTAACGGCTTTCTTGGCAACGGTTTTTTTGGCAACCGCCTTCTTGGTCGGCGCCTTTTTCACTGCTACTTTTTTGGCAGGAGCTTTCTTTCCTGCAGCTTTCTTCACCGGAGATTTCTTGGCCGGAGTCTGCTTGGCGAGTTTGGCTTTGACCTGGCTGATGGCTTTCTTCACCGCTTGCGCAGCTTCGGAGCGCTCGGCTTTGGCCACTTCCTGCTTCACTTTTTTGATTAGCGGTGCGGCTTTTTTGCTCAGCACAGCGCCAGCCTTCTTGGCTTCGGACTGCACCTTTTTCACCGCACCCTGCATACCGCTGGATTTCTTCGCACGCATGACATCACCCTGTCTGGTTGGAATGGTTTAGAACTTTCCGTAGTAGCCTTCTTTCAGCGCATCGAATAGGTTGGCGGCGGTATGCATTTCACCGTCGTATTCGATTTGCTCATTACCCTTTACCTCTACCACGGAACCATCTTCCAGTTCAAACCGGTAGGTGGTGTTTTCCAAATCCGACTCCTTGACCAAAACGCCCTGGAAGGCGGCCGGATTGAAACGGAAGGTGGTACAGCCCTTCAGGCCCTGCTGGTGGGCATAGGAATAGATATCCTTGAAGTCCTCGAACGGATAGTTGGTCGGCACGTTGGCGGTCTTCGAAATCGAGGAATCAATCCACTTCTGCGAAGCGGCCTGGATGTCGACGTGCTCCTTCGGCGAGATGTCATCGGCAGCCACGAAGTATTCCGGCAACGCAGCTTCCGGGTCTTCGCTATAGGGCATCGCTTTCGGATTGATCAGCTCGCGGTAAGACAGCAGTTCGTAGCTGTACACCTCCACCTTTTCCTTGGACTTCTTGCCTTCGCGGATTACGTTGCGGCTGTAGTGATGCGCGAACGAGGGCTCGATACCGTTGGAGGCATTGTTGGCCAGCGACAGCGAAATGGTGCCGGTCGGCGCGATCGAACTGTGATGGGTGAAGCGGGTACCCTTCTCAACCATCTTGGCGACCAGATCCGGGGCGACCGAGGCCACACGCTGCATGTAGCGCGAGTATTTGGCGTGCAACACCCGTCCCTTGATTTTCTGACCCAGCTTGTAGCCATCGGCAACCATTTCCGGACGCTTGCGCAGCATTTCGGCAGTCACCTTGAACTCTTCGTCCATGATCGGGGCCGCACCTTTCTCTTCGGCCAGCGCCAGGCCGACTTCCCAGCCGGCCAGCGCCATTTCCCGCGAGATGGCTTCGGTGAACTCCAGACTTTCGGCGGAACCATATTTCATCTTGAGCATGGTCAACGTGCTGCCCAGGCCCAGAAAACCCATGCCGTGGCGGCGCTTGCGCATGATTTCCTGACGCTGCTGTTCCAGCGGCAGACCGTTCACTTCCACCACGTTATCGAGCATGCGGGTGAACACGCGCACGACTTCTTTGTATTCTTCCCAATCGAACGCCGCCTTATCGGTGAAGGCATCACGCACGAACAGGGTCAGATTGACCGAGCCGAGCAGGCAGGCGCCGTAAGGCGGCAATGGCTGTTCGCCACAGGGATTGGTGGCACGGATGTTTTCACACCACCAGTTGTTGTTCATTTCGTTGACACGATCAATTAGGATGAAGCCCGGCTCGGCGAAATCGTAGGTGGACGCCATGATGCGGTTCCACAGCAACTGCGCGCGGATATGACCGAAAATCTTGCAGGCCACCAAGCCGTCGTCACGGGTCACATAGCCGGTGTTGACCGGCCAATCGCGCCAGATCACCTGCGAGGCGTCGTTCAGATCAAGATCGTTCTGTTCTTTGACACTGACCGGGAAAATCAGCGGCCAGTCGGCATCCTTGTTGACGGCATCCATGAAGCCATCAGTAATCAGCAATGAAAGATTGAACTGACGCAGGCGACCGTCTTCGCGTTTGGCACCGATGAATTCCTTGACGTCCGGATGCGAGACATCGAAGGTACCCATCTGGGCGCCGCGACGCCCGCCGGCGGACGACACCGTGAAGCACATCTTGTCGTAGATATCCATGAACGACAGCGGACCCGAGGTATGCGCACCGGCACCGGATACGTAGGCGCCGCGCGGGCGCAGGGTCGAGAATTCATAGCCGATACCGCAGCCGGCTTTCAGGGTCAGTCCTGCTTCGTGCACTTTGTCGAGGATGCCGTCCATCGAATCCGGAATCGAACCCGATACCGTGCAATTGATGGTGGAGGTGGCCGGCTTGTGTTCGAGCGCACCGGCATTGGAGGTGATCCGTCCGGCCGGAATCGCGCCGCGGCGCAAGGCCCACAGGAAACGTTCATTCCAATAAGCCTGGCGTTCGGCATCCGGCTCGGCCTCCGAGAGTGCTTTGGCGACTCGGCGGTAGGTATCATCGATGCTCTGATCCACCGGCGCGCCGCTTTTGGCCTTCAGTCGGTATTTTTTATCCCAGATATCCAGCGAAGCCGGTTGCAGCGGAAGCGCATCATTGTGCAGGGTTTGAACGCTGGCGGGAACGGCTTCCAATCGGGGTGTACTCATATCCAACTTATCTCCATGATAATTCAAGCTTTTCAGTCATCACTTAGCACCCCTCACTACATGTTGGGGTTTCTCGTTATAAAAACACAACATCTTGTGTTTCAGAACCCTACATTAACCGTCTTGAAACGGGCTGTCAACACGATATTTTAACCTGTCCTCATGTCAATATCTATTTACATTACAATTAGATAGACTATTTTCACTGGCGTGAAACCATGTCGTGAATCACCAATTTTTTTCACCTTCGCTATACTGCTTCCCAGACCCCCGGCAGGAACTCCTATGACTCTCTCCTTGCGTACCTTGGCTTTGGCGACGTTGTGCACCATGACGGGCGCACTCGCAGCCGGTTTTTATTACTCAAATCAATCAGATAGTAATAAAAATGGAGCCTCGGGGCGCCTGTGGATGATTCCGGACGCCCGCGCCGCAGTCCCCGCCAATGCGCAAACCATGCCCACGCTCGCACCAATGCTCGCCAAAGTGACGCCTTCGGTGGTCAACATCTACACGAAGCAGCGGGTCAGGGTGAACAATCCCATCGCTGATTTTTTCGGTGGCGGCCGCTATCCTCAGGAACGCATCGCACAATCGCTTGGCTCGGGCGTGATCGTAGATGCCGCACGCGGTCTGATCCTAACCAACAACCACGTGGTCGAGGGAGCCGATGAAGTATCGGTCAGCCTATCCGATGGCCGCACCTTCGAGGCGCAACCGGTCGGCTCCGATCCCGACACCGATATCGCGGTCATCCGCATCGCCGCCAAGGATCTGGTGGCATTGCCGGTGGCCGATTCCAGCAAACTGCGCGTCGGTGATTACGTGGTCGCCGTCGGCAATCCCTTCGGTCTGGGACAAACCGTGACCTCGGGAATCGTCTCCGCCGTTGGCCGCAGCGGCCTGCAGGGCCTGGGCTTTCAGAATTTCATCCAGACCGACGCATCGATCAACCCCGGAAATTCCGGGGGCGCGTTGGTCAATCTCAGCGGCGAACTGGTCGGTATCAATGTCGCCAGCTTCAATCCGCGCGGCAGCGCCGCCGGCAATATCGGGCTGGGTTTCGCAATTCCCGCCAATCTGGCCAAGGAAATCATGCGTCAGCTGATGGCCTATGGCGAAGTCCGCCGAGGCACGCTTGGTCTGGATGCCGAAACCGCGCAGACGCAGGTCGAGCCAATCACCCGGGGGGCCTTGGTGACCCGGGTCTACCGCGGCAGTCCGGCGGAAGACGCTGGCATCCGTCCCGGCGATGTCATCGTCAAAGCCAACGACCAACGCATCGACGGTGCCGACGCCCTGAGTAATCTGGAAGGCCTGTTGCCGCTCGGCGCGCCGGTGCGACTGGAACTGGTACGCGACAGCCAGCGCCTTGTTGTCAATGCGCAACTGAAAGCCTCGGCGAAGGAACTGGACGCAGGCCAACTGGATGCCCGGTTGGCCGGCGCCATACTGATTGACACGCCGGAACGCTACCGACAGACCGGCATGCGTGGCGTCATCATCAGCAAAGTGGCGGCGGGCAGCCGCGCCGAACGCAACGGCCTGGAAGCCGGCGACCGCATTCTGGTGGTCAACCGCCAGTCGGTCGGTGATCTGGCAGCCTTGCGCAGTCAGCTCGCACAGAATCCGCCGCGCCTGGAGCTGGGATTGGCACGCGGCCGGCAATCCGGTTATCTGCAAATACGTTAAAAACACGCAGTGTGCACGTCGATGCGCGGTATGCTATCGGGATGCATACTGTAAAAGCCATCAGCCTCGATCTGGACGATACCCTTTGGCCGATCTGGCCGATTATCGAGCGCGCTGAAGCGGCACTCCATGATTTCCTGCTGGCACACGCTCCGGTCACCGCCGAACAATTCCCGGTGCCGGCCATGCGCCATGTGCGTGAACAGATCGCCCAGGCCCATCCGGAACTTGCGCACGACTTCACCGCGCAGCGCAAACTGTCCTTGCAGCACGCCTTCCATCTGAGCGGCGAAAGCGATGCACTGATTGAGCCGGCCTTCGATGCGTTTTTCCGGGCACGCAACGACGTCACGCTTTACAGCGACTGCCTGCCGGCACTTGATCGCCTGGCGGCGCGCTTTCCGTTGATCGGATTGACTAACGGCAACGCTGACCTCGGTCGCACCGGCATCGGCCACTACTTCATCGGCTGCATTTCCGCGCGCGACGTCGGTACCGCCAAGCCGCATCCGCCGATTTTCGAAGCCACCAGCCAAGCGCTGGGCATCGCACCGCAATACATCCTGCATGTCGGTGATGACCCATGGCTGGACGTGCAGGGTGCACATGATGCCGGTTTCCGTTCGGCATGGATCAATCGCACCGGCGCGGTCTGGCCGGCCGAAATCATGCCGCCCCATCTCACCATCACCACCCTGCTGCAACTGGCCGAACGGCTGGAAAAGGTATCCGCATGACTGCTTTATTTTCCGCGCAAGGTCTATCGAAAGAACGCCATCCGCAATCGCGGGCCATCGAATTGGTGTCGGTTGAGCAATACGCCGACTGGCTGGCGACGCAAGCAGAGTTCACCCGTAACTGGTTGACCAGCCAGTCGTTCCAGGGGCGTGCTACGCAATTCGCGCTGCTGCCGGATGCCGGCGGACAATGCAATCGGGTTGTGGCTGTCATCGGCGGCGACACGCCCTATGCCATTGCGCATCTGCCGAAACTCTTGCCGAAAGGCCACTATCATCGTTGTCCCCATTCCACCGCCGCGCTCAGTACCGACAATCTTCTGCTCGGCTGGGGACTGGGCGCTTATCGATTCGAACGCTATCTGGCCAAAACCGAGCCGGCGATTCTGCATGCCGAAGGCCAGAGCGCCCGTGCCGAAAGCGTACTCACCGCCAGCCTGGAAGTGCGCGATTGGATCAATACGCCGACCGAACACATGGGGCCCGATGAACTGGAGCAGGCCGTCCGCGCCATTGGGGCAGACTTCCAGGCGAAGGTGTCCAGCATCTGCGGCGAGGAACTGCTGGTAGAGAACTTTCCGACCATCCACGCAGTCGGCCGCGCCGCGCACCGGGCGCCGCGCCTGATCCGTCTGGACTGGGGTGATGACGCGCATCCGCATGTCGTGTTGTGCGGCAAAGGTGTATGCTTCGATACCGGCGGCCTCAACATCAAAGCAGCCGATGGCATGCGCAACATGAAAAAAGACATGGGTGGCGCGGCACACGCACTGGGTCTGGCGCGTCTGCTGATGCAGAACACGGTACCGGTGCGGTTGACTCTGCTCATTGCCGCTGTCGAAAATGCCATCGCCGGCAATGCCTTCCGCCCCGGCGACGTCATCACCACCCGCCAAGGCTTAAGCGTTGAAATCGATAACACCGATGCCGAAGGCCGTCTGGTGTTAGCCGATGCCTTAGCGCTTGCCGGTGAACTGAAACCGGATCTGATCATGGATTTCGCCACGCTGACCGGTGCCGCCCGTATCGCGCTCGGACCGGATCTGCCGGCTCTATTCAGCAACCAGGATGCGGTAGCACGCGACTATCTGGCCGCCGGTGAATCCGAGCATGATCCCCTGTGGCAAATGCCTTTGTGGCAACCCTATCTGGGTTACCTGAAATCCAATGTCGCCGATTTGGCCAACTCGGGAGCTAGCAAAATGGCCGGCTGCATGACCGCTGCCCTGTTCCTGCAACGTTTCGTTCCGACCGAAACCGCTTGGATGCATCTGGATGTCTACAGCTGGAACGATTCCGAGCGGCCCGGAAAGCCCGCCGGCGGCGAAGCCCAGGGGCTGCGTGCGGCGTTTCGCTTCCTCCAGAAAAAATATGACCACCGGTACTTCACCGATTCCTGAGTCAATGACAGAATAATGGCCATTCCGCCAAGGACCTTTGCATGAACCGCTCCGAAGAACTTTTGAATGAACTGAAAATCAACCGTCGCGGCATCCAGGCCGTCAAGAAACGGCGCTGGCCCTGGATCGTCGGTGCTCTGGCGGTTTTGGTTATGGCTTTTTTCTTGTTGCGCGGCGGCAAGGCGCTGGAAGTGGAAACGGTCAATCCGCGCTCGGCCGCAGAAAGCGGTCCGGCCTCGGTGCTGGATGCCTCCGGCTACGTGACCGCACGCCGTATCGCTACCGTCTCTTCGAAAATCACCGGCAAGGTCAAAGAGGTCTACATCGAGGAAGGCCAGCGCGTCAAAGCCGGCGAAATACTCGCCCGCCTCGATGTGCAGGACGCCGACGCCCAGTACCGGCTGTCGCAATCGCAATTAGCCTCCAGTGAATCGCAGCTGGCCGAAGCGCGCGCGCAGCTGGCTTTGGCCGAGAGCAACTATGCCCGCAACCGCGAGCTCGGCGCCAAACAGCTGGTTTCCCGTCAGGCGCTGGACGCCGCCAAAGCCGAGCGTGATTCGCGCGCGGCTCGTCTGAACAGCCTGCAAAAGTCTGTCAATGTCTCGCGCGACCAGCTTGGCGTATCGGCACTGAACATCGACAACACCGTCATCCGTGCGCCCTTCGACGGCGTGATCGTGGCTAAGGCCGCGCAGCCGGGCGAAATGATCTCGCCGATTTCCGGTGGCGGCGGTTCGATCCGTACCGGCATCGGCACCTTGGTCGACATGGACTCGCTGGAAGTACAGGTCGATGTCAACGAAGCCTATATCGGACGGGTCACGCCGGAAATGCCGGTACAGGCCGTGCTGAACGCCTACCCGGACTGGAAGATTCCCGGTGCGGTGATTGCCATCGTGCCGACCGCCGACCGTTCCAAGGCCACGGTGAAAGTTCGCGTGGCATTGACCAGCAAGGACTCTCGCATCGTGCCGGATATGGGTGTGCGCGTCAGTTTCCTCGAGCAGAAGAACGAAAACAAACCCTTGACCGGCTTCTGGGTGCCGAACGGTGCCGTACTCAAGGACGGCAACGCCACTTACGTATTCACCATTACGGACGGCAAAGCTGTTCGTACCGCCGTGACCGTTGCTGAAAGCAATGACAGCGAAAGCCGAATCAGTAAAGGCGTAGCCAAAGGCGATTCGCTGGTGGCCACGCCCGACAAAGATCTGAAAGATGGCGCCAAAGTCGTCCGCAAGGCAGACGCCGGTCAATGAGCGCACGCGACAGCAGTACCGGTCTGTTTCCGTTGGTCGAAATACGCCAGCTGACCAAGGCCTATGTACGTGGCAAGCAGGTACTGGAAGTACTGCACGGCATCAATCTGGATATTCCGGAAGGCGATTTCGTGGCACTGATGGGCCCCTCCGGTTCCGGCAAAACCACCTTGCTGAACCTGATCGGCGGCATCGATTCACCGACCAGTGGCGTACTGACCATCGATGGCCGGCGCATTGACGATCTGGGCGGTAACGAACTGGCCGCCTGGCGCGCCAACACCGTCGGTTTCATTTTCCAGAGCTACAACCTGATGCCGGTGTTGAGCGCCCAGAAGAATGTGGAGCTGCCCTTGTTGCTGACCGACATGGATGCCGGCGAGCGTCGTCACCGCGCTTCGATTGCCTTGAAGCTGGTCGGCATCGCCGACCGGGCCGGCCATAAACCGAACGAACTGTCCGGCGGCCAGCAGCAGCGCGTGGCCATCGCGCGCGCGCTGGTGTCCGATCCGCGCATTCTGATCTGCGATGAACCGACCGGCGATCTCGACCGCAAGACCGCCGACGAAGTGCTGACCCTGCTGCAGCAGCTCAACCGTGAATTCGGCAAGACCATCGTGATGGTGACCCACGATCCGAAAGCGGCCGAGTACGCCAAGCGCACGGTGCACCTCGACAAAGGCAGTCTGGTCGACGAGCCAAGCCACTGAGATGATCCGCAAATATATGCCATTGGTGTGGGGCGCCCTGATGCGCAAGAAAACCCGGACGGCATTCACCCTGCTGTCGCTGTCGGCGGCCTTCCTGCTGATCGGCCTGCTGCAGGCGGTGAACTCGGTGCTGTCCGGCGGTGCCGATTTCCTCGGTGCCAACCGGCTGATCACCCAGGCCAAGATCAGTTTCACCCAGCCCTTGCCGATGCGTCTGCTGCCGCAGATCGAAGCCATTCCCGGCGTCGAACACGTCGGTCATTCGCAGTTTTTCGGCGGCGTCTACCAGGACCCGAAGAATTTCTTCCCGCAGTTCGCCGTCAATCCGCAACGCCTGCGCGATACCTACCCGGAATGGACCATGGATGAAGACGCCTGGCGCACCTTCATTTCGACCCAGGACGGCGCCATCGCCGGCAAGGTGCTGGCCGAAAAATACGGCTGGAAGGTCGGCGACATCATCCCGCTGAATTCCTTCATCTGGACCCAGCGCGACGGCAGCCGGGTCTGGCAATGGCGTCTGGTCGGCATCTTCGAAGGCCGTGATCAGGAATGGACCGACCGTGCCAACCTGATGTACTTGAATTACGGCCAGTTCGACGAAGGCCGCAGTGAACGCGCGCGCGGGCTGGCCGGCGTATTCGTGGTGCGGGTGAAGAACCCGATGGACTCCGAACGCATCGCCGCCGAGATCGACCGCAAGTTCGAAAACTCCTCGGAAGAAACCAAAACCCAGAGCGAGCAGGAATTCCAGCTCGGCTTTTTGAAGCAGCTGGGCGACATCGGCTTCATCGTCAATGCCATTTCCGGCGCGGTGTTCTTCACCATCCTAATTTTGACCGGCTACACCATGAGTCAGGCCGTGCGCGAGCGCATTCCCGAACTGGCCGTACTGAAATGTCTCGGCTTCACCGACCGCACTGTTTTGGGACTGGTGCTGGCCGAGTCTTTTCTGCTCTGTTTCATCGGTGCCTTGTTCGGGCTGTTGCTGGCCAGCGCGGTAACCGGGCTGCTGCCACCGGAATACCCGATCAAAGCCGATGCCCGCGTCTGGCTGTTCGCACTGGCCACCACCATCTTCCTGGCGCTGGTGGTCGGGCTGCCGCCGGCATTGCGTGCGATGCATCTGAAAATCGTCGATGCCCTGGCGGGACGCTGAAATGAGTACACTGACCCAGATCCGTGAAATCGTGCTGATGAATCTGAAAAGCATTCCGCAGCGTCTCGGGGCCTCGCTGGTCATCGTCATCGGCATCGCCGGGGTGGTCGGGGTGCTGGTGGCGATGCTGTCGATGTCGACCGGACTCAATAAAACCCTAACCGCCACCGGCGATCCGAACCGTGCCATCGTGCTGCGCGGCGGCTCCAATGGCGAACTGGCCAGTTTCCTGGACCGCAGCGCGGCTACTTTGATCAAACAGGATCCGGCCATCGCCCGACATTCTGACGGTCTGCCGTTCGCCTCCGGCGAGTTGATCGTGATTACAGAGGTGCCCCGCAAAGGCCAAAGCTCGGGTGCCAACGTGTCGCTGCGCGGCATCGAGGCCAAAGGCCTGGTAATCCGCCCGGAACTGAAATTGGTTGCGGGAAGATCCTTCAAGCCCGGACTGCGCGAAATCATCGTCGGCAAAGGCGCCTATACCCAATTCGACGGCCTGCAGGTTGGTGCCAAACTGAAATTCCGCGGCTCGTACTGGGATGTAGTCGGCATCTTCGAAACTGGCGATGCCCATGATTCCGAGCTTTGGGCCGATTTGGATACCGTACAGAGCGCCTTTGGTCGATCGGGTGTGTCTTCGGTGGTGGTTCGTCTGAATTACCGCGATGCGTTCAAGGATCTGAAGCGCCGTCTGGAATCGGACCCGCAGCTGAATGTGGAAGTGAAAACCGAGAAAGATTACTTCTCCTCGCAATCCTCCGGGCTGACCCGTCAAATCGGATTTCTGACCAGCATCGTTACCGTCATCATGGCCTTCGGCGCCCTGTTCGGCGCGCTCAATACCATGTACTCGGCGGTTTCAGCGCGTACGGCGGAAATCGGTACCCTGCGCGCGCTCGGTTTCGGCAATGCACCGGTAGTGGCCTCGGTGATGGCGGAAGCGATGTTCCTGTCCCTGCTGGGCGGCGTGCTCGGTGCCGGCATCGCCTATGTGCTGTTCAACGACTACTCGGTATCCACGCTCGGCGGCGGCTTCACCCAGGTCGCGTTCAATTTCGCGGTGACCCCGGGCCTGGTCGCGCAGGGCCTGAGCTGGGCGCTGACCATCGGCTTTCTCGGCGGACTGGCACCAGCGGTGCGCGCCGCCCAGCTTCCGGTTACGGCGGCATTGCGCGGCTGAATCTTGATGGCGAAATAGCTCGAATCCCAGATCAGATGATCGCCGCAAGCATTACGGCGAGGTGATCGGATTTCAGTGACAGACTCATCGCGCAGCGACGCCGCTGCATTCACGGCGCAACAGATCTTCCTTCAAGGGCAAGCCCCAACGATAACCGCCGAGCGACCCATCGCCACGGATGATGCGGTGACAGGGCACCAGAACGGCAACCCGGTTGCCGGCACAGGCCCGGGCCACCGCACGCGCGGCTTTGGGCAGGGCCAGACACTCGGCCAACTCGCTATAGGACAAGGTGCTGCCCCGTGGAATGGTCATCAGCGCCTGCCAGACACGGTGCTGGAAAGCCGTTCCAATCAACTCCACCGACACCTTCGCCGCCTTTCCGGATAGGGCATCGACAACCGCACGAACCTTTTCCGCGATGATGCCGTCATGGTCGGGGACGTGATTAAGTTCAGCATGAGGAAATTCGGCGCGCAATTCTTCGAGCAATTTCGGCTGCTCGTCCGCCAGCGCGACCGCGCAGATGCCACGCTCGGTGGCGGCGACAAGGGCGTTCCCCAGTACCGTCACCGTGATCGTCCAATGGAGGATCAGGCCAGCGCCGCCCTTTCGGTAAACAGCAGGCAACATGCCGAGTTTGGCCACGTCGTTTTCATAGACGCGCGAACTCAATCCATAACCGCTGTCGACCCAGGCCGGGGTCGCGTCCGATGCGTTATCCGCATCCTGCATCACTGCGTCCAGATCTTGGCGGCATTGGATTTCGGAAACACCTGGGTCAGCAAGGGCTTGCTGCCTTCCAGCAGAACGATGGCATCGGCAAGAATGGCTGCGGACTCATTCAGCAACGGATCCGGGCGCTCCTTATCGGCATTTTCCTGGGCGACCTGTTCACTGACCTTGCGTTCATTGGCCTGCAGGCCATCATCGTTATCGTCCGGACCGCCGGATTTCAGGCCCAGCGCCTTGCGTTCGACCTCACGGGCCTCGCGCTTGGCTTTGAAGGCAGCCCGTTCATCCAGGCGTTCCTGCTCATTCAGGGACACCGACTTCTTCGCGCGGTCGGCCTTGAAGCTGGCGACGTCCTGCATCCACCAGGTAAATTCCTTGTCGCCGGTGATGCGGGCCTCGTGGCGGCTGATCAGCTGCGGATTGATGGCCTGGAACATGCCGAGACGATTGTAACTGGCTGCCGGAATTTCGGTATACGGCAGGGCGTTGTCGAAGGTGCTTTCGCCGTATTCACCGGCATCGACGGTCACCGGGAACGGCACATCCGGACTCACCGCCGCATTCTGGGTGGTGCCTCCATTGATGCGGAAAAACTGGGCCGTGGTCATGTGCAGATCGCCGAGCTTGAAATCCTTGGTGCGCTTGTAGCGATCAAAAGGAATGACGCTCTGCACGGTGCCCTTGCCGAAGGTCGGCTCGCCGATGATCAGGCCGCGGCCGTAATCCTGGATGGCGGCCGCGAAGATTTCCGAAGCCGATGCCGAAGAACGATTGACCAGAACCGCCAGCGGGCCGGACCAGGCTACACCGGGTTCGGTATCGCCGCCGACTTCGATGTCGCCGTTGCTGCTGCGAACCTGCACAACCGGTCCGGTGTCGATGAACAGGCCGGTCAGTTCGATGGCTTCCGGCAAGGCACCGCCGCCGTTGCTTCGCAGATCCACGACCACGCCATCGACTTTTTCGGCCTTGAGCTCATTCAGCAGTTTGCGCACGTCGGAGGTCGCCGAACGGACATCGGGATCACCGCGGCGAGCTGCTTCGAAATCGAGGTAGAACGCCGGCAGCTCGATCACGCCGATGCGCTTGCCGCCGCTTTCGATAATCTTTTTGCTGGCCGCCTGTTCTTCGAGCTTGATTTTGTCCCGCACCACGCGCACGATCTGACGGGTGCCGTCGGCGCCCTCGTCGCCGGACTGCACTTCCAGACGCACCACGGTGCCTTTGGCTCCGCGGACTTTGGCCACGACATCGTCGATGGACCAGTCGACCACGTCCACCATGGGGCCACTTTCGCCCTGGCCGACAGCCAGAATGCGGTCACCGGCTTTTATCTTTCCGGTTTTTTCAGCCGGGCTACCCGGCATGATGGTGCGGAACAGCACGTAGCCATCCTGCTGCTGCAGCACCGCGCCGACGCCTTCCAGCGACAGCCTCATGGTCATTTCGAAGTTCTCCGCACTGCGTGGCGAAAAATACGCGGTATGCGGATCGATGGCGTTGCCGTAGGCATTCATGTAGTTCTCGAACACATCGTCGCCATCAAGCTGGTGAATACGGCGCAAGAGATCGCTGTAGCGCTTATCGAGCGTAGTACGGATCTCCGGCATGCTGCGGCCAGCCAGTTTCAGGCGCAGTACATCATTCTTGACCGATTGCCGCCAGAGCTCATCGAGTTCCTTGTTATTGGCGGCCCATGCCGTATCCTCCCGATTGTAATGATAGGACTCCTTCACAGTGAAGTCGAAATCCTGTTTCAGCAGATTGCGGGCATAGGCGATACGTTCATCGACGCGCGCAAGATAGACTTTAAAGATAGTGAATGGTGTCGTGAAATCCTTGGCCTTCACCGCATCGTCATGCCTAGTCTCAAACGCTTTGAACCCGGCGATGTCGCTGGCCAGGAAAAACATCCGGTTGCCATCAAGGGACTCGAGGTATTTGTCGTGCATGGTGCGTGAGAGTTCATCGTCGAGCGGCAGCGGGCGATAGCTGAAATCGCTTCCCGAAAGGTGCAGATACATGAGTGTTCCAGCCTGAGCCTGGGCCTCGGTCGGGGCCAACGCCGCTTTCTCGGCCGGGGCATTGCCCTGTGTTGCCGCATAGGCGATAGCCAGGGGCAGCAGTGCCGCGATTGCCAGAACGATCCGTTTTTTCATGGGTTGCCTCGTTAGTTACCGCGATTGTGCGCGCTCCGCACGGAAAAAGCATGGGCCATTGGTTGGGTCAGGCCTCGACGAAGCCGGCATCCATAGCCATGCGGTCTGCGTGGTAGCTGGAACGCACCATCGGCCCTGATGCGACATGGGTGAAGCCCAGTTGGTTCCCGTAAGCTTCGATTTCGGCGAATTCTTCCGGAGTCCAGTAGCGCATGACCGGATGATGGTGCGGAGTCGGCTGCAGATACTGGCCGACCGTGATCATGTCGACGTCATGCACGCGCAGATCCCGGAGCGTCTTCTGGACCTGTTCCATGGTTTCACCCAGGCCGAGCATAATGCCGGATTTAGTCGGCACTCCCGGATTGGCGGCTTTGAACTCTTTAAGCAAATTCAGAGACCATTGGTAATCGGCCCCGGGCCGTACATTCGGATATAAATCAGGCACAGTTTCCAAATTGTGGTTGAAGACATCCGGCGGCGCCTGGTTGAGTAGCTCCAATGCGCGCTCCATACGGCCTTTGCCGCGAAAGTCCGGGGTCAGGATTTCAATCTTGATGCCCGGGCTGAAACGCCGGACCTCTTCGATGCAGCGGGTGAAGTGTTCGGCACCACCATCACGCAGATCGTCACGGTCGACCGAGGTGATCACCACATAGCGCAGCTTCATGTCAGCGATGGTTTTGGCTAGATTCAGCGGCTCGGACGCGTCCGGCGGCTTCGGGCGGCCATGCGCGACATCGCAGAAACTGCAACGCCGGGTACAAACCTCGCCCAGGATCATGAAGGTGGCGGTACCGTGGCTGAAACACTCATGGATGTTCGGGCAGCTGGCTTCTTCACACACGGTGACCAATCGGTTCTCGCGCAGCTGCGATTTCAATTTTGCGACGGCGTTTCCAGATGGAATACGGACGCGTATCCAGCTCGGTTTGCGCAATACCGGCGCCTCGGCGAAATTGACCGGACTGCGTGCAATTTTGTTTTCGCCCAACTGCTTCACACCGGCCTCGAGGCTGGTGACGGTCTGCGCGGCGATGGTTTTATCCTTGGACATTACGCTCTCACGTTTCGGGAAGGAATGCCGGCGGCAACGCATCGGTCCAGACTGGGGTCAATCCCAGCTGCTGCGAGAGCTGCGCCACCAGTATGGGCTCGACCTGATCCAGGCCCGCGGCTGGATTCAATTCTACCATCTGCGTCACTTCCAGGCCGGCATACCCGCAGGGATTGATGCCATGGAACGGCGCCAGATCCATAGCGATGTTGAAAGCCAAGCCATGAAGGCTGCAACCATGCTTCACACGCAGGCCGAGGGCGGCGATCTTAGCGGCGCCCACGTATACCCCAGGTGCCCCGGAACGCCGTTCGGCGACAATATCCCAATGTGCAAGGGTATCGATCAATGCCTGCTCGATACGGGTGACCAATTCGCGCACCCCGATGCCCAAGCGCCGGATATTTACCAGCGGATAGGCCACAATCTGACCTGGGCCGTGATAGGTGACTTGTCCGCCGCGGTTGCAGCGGATAATCGGAATAGCGCCCGGCAGCAGCACATGTTCGGGTTTGCCGGTCTGGCCGAGGGTATAAACGGGCATGTGCTGGAGCAACCAGAGCTCGTCCCGGCCATCGTTATCCCCACGTTCGGCGGTATGCCGCTCCTGCGCATCCCAGACCGGTGAATAGGGTTGGATGCCGAGCCGGCGAATCTGCCAGGACGGTGTTATAGCGTCCACTTGATCTCGGGGTGGGCCCGCAACGCATTATGTGCGGCTTCGTAATCAGTACGGGTTTCAGCTTTGAATTGCAGGCTAACCGAAACGAAACGGCCGGCACTGGAGGCGCGGCTGGACACGGTTTCATGCAGCACGGTCAGCCCGGCCTGCTCCAGTTCGTGCGGAACGGCCGATTCCAGATGGGCAGCGGCACTGCCCAAAGCGGTGATTTCAAATACGCCCGGGAAGGTAAAGCCTTTTTCAGGGGGGGGGTCGGTAGTCATGTCCTCATTATCGGGGCAATCCGGGCAAAACCCAAGGTCGGACCGGGCCGGATATGCCTTTCGGCACATTTAATTAACGCGCTTTCACGTAAAATCGGGGAGTTATCCACTAAAGGTCCTTTCCCATGTCGAAAAATCCCGTCACCCTCGCCATCGCCCTGGCCTTGGCCACCGCCAGCCTCGGCCTGCCTTCCGAATCGGCACAGGCTGCCGCCACCAAGGAATCCGCGCAAGCCATGAATCCGTTCTTCCAGAAAAGCCCGCTGCCCTACCAGTATCCGCAGTTCGACAAAATCAATAATACCGTCTACGGCCCTGCCTTTGAAGCCGGCATGAAAGAGGGTGCAGCCGATATCGAGAAAATTGCAAATAATCCCGCCAAGCCGACCTTCGAAAACACCATCGTGGCGATGGAGAAATCCGGACAGGTGCTCGACCGCGTATCCACCGTATTCTTCAGCCTGATCGGCACCAATAACAATCCGGATATGCTTAAGCTGCAAGCGGAACTAGCCCCGAAACTGTCGGCCTACTCCGATGCCATCACGCTCAACGGTAAACTGTATGCCCGGGTCAAGACACTGTATGACCAGCGCGACAGCCTGGGACTGGATGCCGAATCCAAGCGCCTGCTCGAACGCTACCACACCGACTTCGTGCGCGAAGGTGCGCAATTGAATGATGCCGACAAGGTCGCACTGAAAGACATCAATGCCAAATTAGCTGGCCTGCAGACTACCTTCAGCCAGAATGTGCAGAAGGAAGTCAACGCTGCCGCCATCGTGGTCGACCGCAAGGAAGATCTCGCTGGCATGTCCGATTCCGACATTGCGGCCGCCGCCGCCGTGGCCAAGGCCCGTGGCATGGACGGCAAGTATGTCATCGCGCTGCTCAATACCTCCGGACAGCCGGCGCTGGACTCCCTCGACAACCGTGCACTGCGTGAACGCATTCAGAAGGCCTCGATTGCCCGCGGCAGCCAGGGCGGTGAGTTCGACAACCGTGCCGTGTTCGCCGAAATCGTGAAGCTACGCGCCCAGCGCGCTAAACTACTCGGCTACGGCAACCATGCCGAATACGTGCTGGAGGATGCCACCGCGAAGACCACGGACGCCGTCAACAAGATGCTGTTCGGCCTGGCACCGGCGGCTGTGGCCAACGCCAAGAAAGAAGCGGCCGACATGCAGAAAGTGGTCGACGCCGAAAAGGGCAAGTTCCAGCTAGCAGCCTGGGACTGGTCGTACTATGCCGAGAAGGTCCGTAAGGACCGCTATGCTTTTGATGAGTCGCAGCTGCGCCCTTATTTCGAAATGACCAACGTTCTTGAAAACGGCGTATTCTACGCGGCCGAAAAACTGTACGGTCTGACCTTCAAGCGCCGCGACGATCTTCCGAAATACCACGAAGACACCACGGTCTATGAAGTGTTCGATGCCGATGGCAGCCATCTGGCTCTGTTCATCGCCGACATGTATGCGCGCGACAACAAACGCGGCGGCGCGTGGATGAACGCCTATGTGGCACAGAACCGATTGACTGGAAATACCCCGGTGGTGGCAAACCATCTGAACGTACCGAAGCCCCCGGAAGGCGAACCCACGCTGCTGACCTTCGATGAAGTCACCACCATGTTCCATGAGTTCGGCCATGCGCTGCATGGCATGTTCTCGGACGTGAAGTATCCGCGCTTCTCAGGCACCTCGGTGCCGCGTGATTTCGTCGAATATCCCTCGCAGGTCAACGAAATGTGGGCGACCGATCCGACCATCCTGAGCAATTACGCCAAGCATTACCAGACCGGCGTGCAGATTCCACAGGTGCTGTTGGACAAGGTTCAGGCGGCGGCCCAGTTCAACGAGGGTTTCCGCACCACCGAATACCTGGCCGCTTCCATCATCGACCAGGCCTGGCATCAGAAAACCGCCGAGCAGCTTCCCGGCGCCGATGGTGTCCTGGCGTTTGAAAGCAAAGCGCTTGACGAAGCCGGCATCAATATGGCTCTGGTTCCACCGCGTTACCGCACCACCTATTTCAGCCACATCATCGGCGGCTATTCGGCCGGTTATTACTCCTACCTGTGGAGTGAAGTGCTGGATGCCGACTCGGTCGAATGGTTCAAGGAAAACGGCGGCCTGAAACGCGAGAACGGCGATCACTTCCGCAAGACTCTGCTCTCGCGTGGCGGCAGCGAGGATGCCATGAAGCTGTTCGAGGATTTCCGCGGCCGTTCTCCCGACATCCAGCCGCTGCTGAAACGCCGCGGCCTGACCGCCACGACCACGCCTTCCAAATAAGTACTGTCCGAGAAACAAAAAAGCCGGTGCAAGCCGGCTTTTTTGTTACGGAATGACTCAGGATTACAAGTTGTCCCACCACATCAGGAAACCGTCCCACAGACGTCCGAAAAACCCGGCTTTGGCCACCGCGGTCGTGGCGACCAGCGGGGCTTCCGCCACCACTTTGCCGTCGAGACTGATTTTCAGCGTGCCGACTTTCTGGCCGGCAGCCAGCGGTGCGATGACATGTTTGGGCAGATCGATGTTGGCTTTTAAAGCATCAAACTTACCACGTGGCAGGGACACGCTGAAGGGCGAAGCCACGGCCAGCGTCACGACATTGCCTTTGCCTTTCCAGACGCGCGGCGAAGCGATGATTTTGTCAGGCGTATACAGCGTACGGGTTTCATAGAAACGAAAGCCCCAGTTCAGCAGCGCCAGATTGCCGTTTTCGCGCAAATCGAAGCCCTGCTTCTGGGAGTCGGTTTGGATACCCAGCACCACCGACACCAGCCGCTGTTCGCCGCGCTTGGCCGAGGCCAGCAGGCAATAGCCGGCGGCCGAGGTGTGGCCAGTTTTGATGCCATCGACCGAGGCGTCCCTCCACAGCAGGCCGTTGCGGTTGTGCTGACGGATGCCGTTGACCGTGTATTCCCTGATCTTGTTGTACGAATAGGCTTCTGGGAAGTCACGTATCATCGCGCGTCCCATCAGCGCCAGATCACGCGCGGTCGAATAATGATTAGGATCCGAAAGGCCATGCGGATTGACGAAGTTGGTATTGTTCATGCCGATTTTCTTGGCATAGGTGTTCATCAACTCCACGAATGCCACCTCGGAACCGGCCACATGCTCGGCCAAGGCGATCGCGGCGTCGTTGCCGGACTGGATGACCATGCCGCGCTCAAGTTCATCCAGACTGACCGTGCTGCCCAGTGGCAGAAAGCTGGTGGATCCATCGGTACCGCCACCACCGCCACGCCAGGCGTTTTCGCTGATCAGCACCTGATCGCTACGCTTGATCTTTCCGGCTTTCATTTCGGCAGCGACCACATAGGAAGTCATCACCTTGGTGATGCTGGCAGGTTCAACACGGGCATCCGGATTGGCACCGGCCAAAACTTGGCCATTACTGAAATCCATCAACAGCCATGCTGAAGCGCCGGCCGGCGCCGGGGCGGCCGGAATCTGCACGGAAGTTGCCGGGGTCGCATTCGGCACCGGGACGGATTGCGCAACAGCCACAGCCATTGCGCACAACGCGGCACAGGCCGCAAGATAAGGGGGAAATCGCATGAAAGCTCCAAAAAGGGGATCCTACCCCGCCATTTTAGGCTATTCGGCCCCGACACGGACCCCTTGCAAGCCGTTTTCCTGCAATAACTGCTGGATTCGCTCGATTTCCAGACTATTCAAGGGACCAATCCTTACCCGCCAGACCGATCCCTGTTCAGTCCGGGCCTTCTGTATGAAAGCAGTATCAATGGAAATGTCGCGCAGAAGATCTTTCAGGGCTTTGGCATTGTCTTCGCTGGCAAAGGAGCCGGCCTGAAGATAATGTTTATCGCTTTCCGGCGTCTTCGTTACCAGCACCGGCGGTAGATCTTCGAGATTGCTGACGGCTTCGACCTCAACCTTTGCCGTTCCGAGACGGTTGATGCCGAGCTTTGTGGCGGCGGCAAAGCTCAGATCGATGATGCGGCCCTCATGGAATGGCCCACGGTCGTTGACACGCACGATCACCGATTGCCCGGTATCAAGCCGGGTTACGCGGACGAAACTGGGAATCGGTAGGGACTTGTGGGCGGCGCTGAACTGGCACATGTCATAGATTTCACCGCTGGAGGTGGTACGTCCGTGGAATTTGGTACCGTACCAGGACGCAATTCCGCGCTCCTTGTAGCCCTCCGCAGAATCACGCACGTAGTAATTGCGGCCAAGTACTTTGTATGGCGAGCGGTTGCCGACCCTCGATTTCGGTTCGGCGCGCGGCACCGGCTCTTTCAGCAGTCTGATGTCGAGCTCGCCATCCGGGTGGGCATCGGCAATCCCGGGCGCATACAGTCCGCCTTTGGTGTAATTGCGCTCGTCATGCTGCATCACCTGCCGGCAGACGCGGGCGTTGTTGCGCTCGGCCTCTCCGGAGCTTTCCGGCAATGACGACACCGTTGGAGTCTGCGCCTGTGACGGCTGTGGTGGCGGCTGTAGTAGCGCCGGCGACGACACCTCGGGCCGCGGCGGCGCACTGCTGCAAGCTGCGAGCATGAGCGCCAATAAAGGCGCGAACTTCAACGCAGTCATTATTTGGCCGGAGCCTGGGCGCTTGTGAAAGAATCTTCCGGCGCCCCGTAGGATTGCTGTGCGATTTCCTGCGAGAGCTGCCAGACCGCCATGGCATACATCGGCGAGCGGTTGTAGCGGGTAATCACCCAGAAGTTCTTGAACCCAATCCAATGTTCGGTACCCTGCGCGCCTTCAAGCGTCAGCAAGGTTGACGGCAGGTTCTGCACGGGACGGACCGGCGCATAGCCTCTGGCGGCGAGTTCGGCCAAGGTGAACTTCGCCTCCCAGTTTTCCGGTTTATACGGCGCGGCACCCGGGGCGGCAACTGCCCGGACGAACACCGGCTTGCCGCTTTGCCAGCCGAAACCATTGAAGTAATTGGCGATTGATGCAAAAGCGTCTTTCTTCGATCCGAACAGATCACGGCGGCCGTCAGCGTCGCCATCCACCGCATATCTTCGGTAGCTCGAAGGCATGAATTGACCCAGGCCCATGGCGCCGGCATAGCTGCCCTTTAATGCATGGATATCGAATCCTTCCTCGCGTACTAATGCGAACAACTGACCCAGCTCATCGGTGAAGAAAGCGGATCGCGCCGGATTAGGTTTGCCGTTGATAATCGGATAATGGAAGGCCAGAGTGTACAGTGCATCCAAGACATTATGGCTTCCCATGTTACCGCCCCATCCGGTTTCAACGCCCATGATGGCCAGGATCATTTCAGACGGCACACCACTCTTGGTAGCAACATCCTCGATGCTGACGCGGTTGTCGGCATAATAGGTACGGCCCTGCCGGATTCTTCCATCGGTGAGGAAGATGGGACGGTATTGCGCCCAGGTCCTGGTCGATTCCGCCGGACGGGCCATAGCATTGACGATCGACTGCCTGTAAACCGCTTTGGACAGGGTAACGCTGATTTCACTTTCAGGAATGCCATATTTCTTTGCAGTCTCGGCGATGAATTGCTGCTTGCGTGTTTGCAGATCCGTACTCAAAGGCTCACTTTCTGCCGGCGGCGGTAGGGGAACGGGAACCGTAACCGGCTTCGAAGGCGCTATAGCTTGCTTGACCGGCGTACCGGTGCAACTGGCCAGCGCGAGAGTCATCACCAGCATCGGAATATTTTTCATGTCTTGCATCCTTGTTCTTTCATCCGTATGAGTCCAAATTACCACAGTTCATTTGCCGCCGTTATGCGTCTATAACTATAGTCAAAGCACATGCGGATCCAGATCCCGGCAGAGCGGGTCGAGTGCGGTGAAGCGCTCGAGCTGTGCGTCCTTGGCCGGAAGTTCCCAGGTGATGAAGTATTGCGCGGCGGCGATTTTTCCCTGAAGCAGGGCCAGATGCGGACCGCGGGCCTCGGCCTGTAATCGTGAAGCGGTCAAGGCCTGATCTAACCAGAGCCAGGCCACGACAGCATGCCCCATCGCATCCAGCATAAGATAGGCGTTGGCCAGCGCCAAGTCCATGTCGGTACGAGCAGCTGCGCCGGCGGCATGAATGGCGGAAGCAAACTTCGCCCAGCGCATTGCCAGAACCTCGGCCAATGGTGCGAGTACCCCATTATTGCGGGCAGCGGCGAGTGTACTTTCGACACGCGCGCTCAGCAATGCAAATGCACGGCCGCCATCCGCCAATAATTTCCGACCAAGCAGATCCATGGCTTGGATGCCGTTAGTGCCTTCATGGATGGCATTGATGCGGTTTTCTCGCCAGAGGCGTTCAACCGGAAAATCACGCGTATAGCCGGCACCGCCATGCACTTGAATCGCAATGGAGTTCGCTTCCAAAGCATAATCCGACGGCCAGGCTTTTACGATCGGCGTCAGCAGGTCGACCAGTGCCTGGGACTCAGCTGCCGCTGCGCCGCCGGACTTCGCTTCATCGACAAGACGCGCTGCATAGAGACACAGTGCCAGCCCGCCTTCCACATAACTCTTGGCACGCAGCAGCATGCGGCGGACATCAGCATGCGCGATGATAGGAATCATCGGTGAAGACGGATCGCGCTCACCCACGGCTCTGCCCTGACGGCGGTCTTTGGCGTAAGCCAGTGCCGCACGGTAACCGGCATAGCCGCCCATGGTGGCGCCGATACCGACACCGATACGGGCCTCATTCATCATCACGAACATGCCGCGCAGGCCGTCGTGAGGTGCACCGACCAACTCGCCGATGCAGACTTCATTTTCACCGAAGCCGAGCAGGCAATTGACCTGGCCATGCGTACCGAGCTTGTGGTTCAATCCGAGCAGAGTGACGCCGTTGCGGGCAGTCGCGTTGCCATCGGCATCCACGTGCCGACGCGGCACGATGAACAGCGAAATGCCCTTACTGCCCGCAGGGCCGCCCGGAATCTTGGCTAGCACCAGATGCACGATGTTCTCAGAAATTTCATGGTCACCGCTGCTGATCCACATTTTGTTTCCGCGCAGAGCGTAGCGTCCGTCCGGAAGCGGCTCGGCGATGGTGCGGATATCGGCGAGACTGGAACCGGCCTGGGGCTCTGAAAGACACATCGTTCCGTACCAACGACCCTCGACCATCGGAGGGAGGTAGCGACGCTTCTGGTCTTCACTGCCGACCTCGCGGATCAGATTGGCGGCAGCCTTGGTGAGAAACGCATAGCCGTTGGTCGCAACATTGGCGCAGGAAAAAATGCCCCCAAGCGTCGCAACCAGTGTATATGGAAGGCCAAGGCCGCCTTCGGCTGTCGGAGTTCCCATGCCGAAAAATCCAGAGTCGCGATAGGCCGCCAATGCCTGAGCGATTTCCGGCATCAATTGCACGCGGCCATCCTTGAATTGCGGCGGATTGGCATCAGATTTCGCCGCATGCGCAAGGAACTCCGTTTCGGCCAGAATCAGCGCGGCATCAAGCATGGCCTGCATGGTTTCAGTATCAGCGTGCGCAAACTCCGGAATTACGGAGAGATTCTCCGCATGTAGCCAATCAAATAAGAGAAAATGCAGATCATCGCGCGGTGGCAGCATCGGAATTCATCCAGTAAAGTCAGGGAAGGTACTTGGTATTTCGTTAGGCATACATGGGAGTTAGTCACCCATATGTTTTCGGTGCGCGAATACGGACATGATGAGTCCGAATCCGGCCAACAATGATACGGCGGAAGTGCCGCCGTAACTGATCAAAGGCATCGGCACCCCGACAACAGGCAGGAACCCGGCGACCATGCCGCCATTGACTACGATATAGATGAAGAAAGTCAACGCTAAGGTGCCGGCCAATAGGCGTGAATAGCTATCTCTGGCTTGCATCGCCATCCAGAGGCAGCGGACAATGACGAAAAAGTACAGAGCCATCAGCAAAAGCACGCCGAGCCAGCCCCACTCTTCAGAATAAACCGAAAAAGCGAAATCGGTCGTATGCTCGGGCAAAAAATCGAGCGCCGCCTGGGTGCTTTCGCCCCAACCCTTGCCGCTGAAACCGCCAGAGCCGATCGCGATCTTGGATTGAATGATATTCCACCCCGCGCCTTGGGGGGCACTTTCCGGACTCAGAAATACCATGATACGGTCTTTCTGATACGGCATCAGTAATTGATAGCCGATGGGAACCGCAATGGCAGTCATACCGAATGCAGCCAAAATACGCTGCCACTGCAAGCCGGCCAGAAACAAGGCGAATCCTCCTGATGCGGCGACCAACATACCGGTACCGAAATCGGGCTGCTTCACGATCAGCAACACCGGCAGACCGATGATGACGGCGCTGACTAACAGCGTCTTCCAGCTCGGCGGTAAAGTTTCACGCTGGAGGTACCAGGCCAGCATCATCGGTACACTCAATTTCAACAGCTCGCCCGGCTGCAAATAGAACACGCCGAGATCTAGCCAGAGATTGGCGCTGCGGCCGCTACCGAAAATGAATACCAGCGGCATCAAAGACAGCGTGCCGGCATAAATCCAGGGCGTCCAAGACCGCAGTGTAGCGGGCTTAGTATTGGCTAACAGCAGTAAGGCGGCCAACCCGAGAGCGAATCGCACGATCTGTGCCATCACTACATGCAATGCATCGTCACCGACACTGGACTGTACCAACAGACTGACTATCATCAGTGCAGTCAATGCTGCCATCAGCGGTGCATCGACACGTGACAGCAGCCGTGCGATGAATTCACGGAATCCGGCGAGCAGTTCAATCATTGGCTGTCTCCAGGACCACTTGTTCGGTCTTAGGTAGCAAATAGGCATCCATCATCTTGCGCGCAATCGGCCCGGCCGTGCTGGCACCGTAACCGCCATGCTCGACCACCACTACTACGGCAATTTTCGGGTTATCCGCCGGTGCATAGCCGATGAACAGCGCCTGATGGCGCAGATGCAGGGGCAGACTACGGGGATCCATGCTGACATTGCCGCGACGGCTGATTTTCTGCACGGTTCCTGTTTTTCCGGCAATGCGATAGGGCGAGCCGAGTGCAATCGCCCATCCAGTGCCCTTGCGGGTATGCATGGTTGCTTCCATTCCGGTACGGATCGCCTGCAACTGTGAAGCGTTGGCGCCGATTGAAGTGGTCTGTGCTGCCGGCAGTGGCTGCCATGCCTGATGCAATCCGGTACGGGTTGCCTGTACCAGGCGAAGTGGAATGCGACGACCACCATTGGCAAGACTGGCCGTACCTTGCGCCAGTTGCAACGGGGTAACGACCCAATAACCTTGGCCGATGCCAGCAATCACGGTTTCACCCAAATACCAGGGCTGGTTGAATCGCTTGCGCTTCCATTCGGGTGACGGCAAGGTGCCCGGAATTTCACCGACCAAATCGATACCGGTCGGCTGTCCGAATCCATAACGACGCATATAGGCATCGAACTTGGCAATACCCATGTCCATCGCCAGTTTGTAGTAATAAGTATTTACTGATTCAGCGATAGAAGCATACATATCGACGTTACCATGTCCGCCGGCATGTGAGTCCCGGTAGCCACGGCGTTGGCCGGGTATGAAGAACTCGCCGCTCGAATATATGGTGTCTTCTGGTGCGCGCATTCCGGACTCAAGACCTGCCAATGCCACGAATGGCTTGATCGTAGATCCCGGTGGCGTCCCGCCACGGACATTGCGGTTGAACAGCGGCCGCGACGGATTGGTGGATAGCGCAGCGTAGTCCGCGGTCGAAATGCCGTTGACGAAAAGATTGGTGTTGAACGAGGGTAGGCTGACCATCGCCAATACTCCACCGGTATTGGGGTCAACTGCCACCGCCGACCCGGTCAGCTCACCGAATGCAGCGACGGTGGCTTTCTGCAGATCGGCATCAATGTTTAGCTTGAGATCGGTGCCTGCCTGGGAGATATGGCGTTTGAGTACACCCAGGGAACGACCGCGCGCATTGGTTTCGACTTCTTCGTAACCGATAGTCCCGCGCAGTTGTGCTTCATAGGCGCGCTCGAGACCGGTCTTTCCGGTATGCGTCAGTACCGAATAGCGCTCATCACCCATCGCTTTCAGATCGGCTTCATCCAACCGGGCGACATATCCGATGACATGCGCGAATAGATCATCATAAAGATAACGGCGCGTAAGATATGGCGTCACCTCAACACCCGGAAACCGGAATCGGTTCACTGAAAACCGGGCAACCTCTTCTTCACTGAGGCGCAGCTTCACCGTAATCGGCAGGAATTTACGAGAGCTGTCCATGGCGCGGCGGAAGCGCCGCAAATCGTCCTTCGACAATACGACCAGATTGCCCAACTGCAACAGTGTGGCATCAATGTCATCGACCCGCTCCGGCGTAAGCTCCAGACGGTAGGCAGATACGTTGTCGGTCAGCAGACGGCCTTTGCTGTCGTATATCAGCCCGCGTGCAGGCATAGTCGGCTTGAGGCGTATGCGGTTGCTGTCGGCCTGTTCGCGATATTCATCAAAACGCAGAACCTGCAGATTGAAATAGCCGAACAGGAGGGCGGCCATCACTGCCGTAACCAGCAATGTAGCCATGAATGTCCGCTGCCGGAACAGTTCGGCTTCAAAATAGGTATTCTTGATCGTCGCCGCCATGCTCAGCGGCCGCGACTCTGCACACGCAGATTATCCAGAAATATGTAGAGCCATGGCCAGATCAGTAATGCCAGAATCGGCGAGCCCCAGATTTCGGCCTGTTCCATTGGCAGACCCTGCGATAGTCGCATCAGCCAGAGTACAACCAGATCCGCATACAGTATCAGCATCAAGAAGCCGGACTGCTGCCAGGCCAGATAAAAATGGAACCGGCTGCGCATCAGATGCAATATTCCGCCTATAAGAAGCAATCGCAAGGCATGTTCGCCAAGCATGGAAAAATTGACCAGATCGAGCAGCAAGCCAATCAGGAATACACGGCCAAGTCCCATTTTCTGGGGCGTTTCAAGAATCCAATAGGCCACAACTAACGCAAGCAGAAAAGGACGGGGCGCGGAAAGCCAGTCTGGAAACGGAAACTCCATGAACAGGAAGGCCGCAACCAAACTCAGCCAGCGCAGTACAGGAGTATCGCGCCGGATCACGGTTTACCGCCCTTGACTGGATCCGACACAGCGGTCTGGACTGCCGGCAGCGGACCGGGCGCTGCTGCAGGCAAGATCTCAAGCAGAAGCAAATGCCGGCCATAGTGCGGGCGGGCAAACGGCTGCACCTGTGCGCTGATGAACGTCAGTGACGGATCCTGCCTGAAGGCTTTGACCTGGCCAACCGGAATCCCGGGAGGAAAACCTCCGCCAATTCCGGATGTCAGCAGGATATCCCCTGCTTTGACATCATCACTCGGCGTAAGGTTGGCCAGTGACAGACGGTTATCACTGCCCTGACCGAACAGCACGCTTCGGAAGCCGGAACGCGCGACCAGGACCGGCACTGCATGATCGGCATCGGTGACTCCGATGACGACTGCGCTTGAAGGATGGACTTCGGCAACCTGTCCGACCAGTCCGTTGGCATCAATCAAGACCTGGCCGACACGGACATTCTGGCGGGCACCCTCGCTGATGACGAATCGTTTCTGTGACGCATCTGGATTGATATTCAGTAATTCGACCACGCGTGCCGTCGGTGCCAGTCGCTGGCGCCCCATAAGCAGTTTGCGCAACTGTGCATTTTCCGACTGGACAGCCAGCATCTGCTGCAATGCCAGATCGGTTTTGAACTTCTCCTTTTCAAGTACATTGATGCGTTGTTGCAGGCTGTCATTGGTACTCAATGCCGCGACCCCGCCTTGCCAGAGCTTTTGCGGCTGCGATGCCAGCCACCAGACTGGCGATACCAATACATTGGCCCGGCTGCGGATTTCGCTGCCGATGGAAAAGCGCGCATCAATGGCCATAAGGCATAAAGCAGCAGCGACATAAAAAAGAATCGGCAGCCAGGCGCCGATGCCGCTGCCGATCCGGAGCGAAATGCGATTATCCGATGCCACGGATCATTCGCGTGTCGAGAATTCGCCGCCGCCGTGCATATCGATCAGATCAAGGGCCTTGCCGCCGCCACGGGCGACGCAGGTCAATGGATCATCGGCGACATGAACGTGAAGGCCGGTCTTGTCGGATATAAGCTTGTCGAGATCGGTCAGCAGTGCGCCACCGCCGGTCAGCACAATACCCCGCTCGGTCATGTCGGAACAGAGCTCCGGCGGCGTCTGCTCCAGTGCCAGTTTGATGGAACTGACGATGCCCGACAGTGGTTCGCGCAAGGCCTCCAGAACATCGTTCGAATTCAATACGATTTCACGTGGCACGCCTTCAGCCAGATTTCGCCCGGAAATACGCATTTCCTTGATGTCCTGTTGCGGAAAGGCGCAACCGATTTCAAGCTTGATCTTTTCCGCAGTCGCATCACCGATCAGCGTGCCACGGGTACGACGCACGTGATTGACGATGGCCTCGTCGAAACGGTCGCCGCCGATCTTGACCGACTGCGCATACACAATGCCGTTGAGGGAAATCACTGCGATTTCGGTGGTGCCGCCACCGATGTCGATGACCATCGAGCCGCGCGCCTCAGCAACCGGAATACCGGCACCGATGGCGGCCGCCATCGGTTCTTCGATGATGAATACATCGCGGGCACCCGCTTCAAGCGCCGATTCCTTGATGGCACGGCGTTCGACCTGGGTCGAGCCGCAGGGTACGCAGATCAGTACGCGCGGGCTCGGACGCAGAAAGCGCGAGGTATGCACTTTGCGGATGAAGTGCTTGAGCATTTCTTCGGTATAGGTGAAATCCGCGATGACGCCGTCTTTCATCGGTCGCACGACCGTAAGGTTGCCCGGAGTCCGTCCCAGCATCTGCTTGGCATCAGTGCCGACGGCGGCGACGGTATGCGAATGGTGGCTGTTGCGTCCGGTTCGGATAGCGACTACGGATGGCTCGTTCAGTACGATGCCTTGACCACGCACATAAATCAGGGTGTTGGCTGTTCCAAGGTCGATGGACAGGTCATTGGAGAAAAGACCGCGGAGCTTTTTAAACATCGTGGAAAGCCTTATAAAATTAGGATTGGAGCGAATCAATAGGATACCGTTTCCGGCCAGCCGGGACAAGCGATCCCTGTTTCATGTTTCCTTGAAATTCAGACAGATGTCGCCCAATCGGGTAAAATGGCGGACCTTATGGATTTCAGGGATTTACGATGTCTCGTGCACTGATTTGCGGTTCCCTGGCCTTCGACACCATCATGGTGTTCCAGGACCAGTTCAAGAACCATATCCTGCCCGACAAGGTGCATATCCTCAACGTCTCGTTTTTCGTGCCACGGATGCGCCGCGAATTCGGGGGTTGTGCCGGCAATATCGCCTACAACCTGAACCTTCTGGGCGGAAAACCGGTACCGATGGCAACCGTCGGCCAGGACTTCGAATCCTACCGCGAACATTTCGAGTACTGCGGCATCCCGCTGACTCATATCAAAGTCGTGCCCGACCTTTACACCGCACAGGCTTTCATCACCACGGATCTCGACGATAACCAGATCACCGCCTTCCACCCCGGCGCGATGATGCGCTCCTTCGAGAACCATGTGAAGGATGTGCCCGATGTCGGTTTCGGCATCGTCGGACCGGACAGCTACGAAGCCATGCTGCAGAACTGCCGGGAATTCAGTGAATCCGGCATCCCATTCATATTTGATCCGGGTCAGGCGATGCCGCTGTTCAACGGCGACGAACTGAAGCAGATGATCGAGCAGGCGACTTACGTCACTGTAAACGACTACGAATCGCTGCTGATGAGCGACAAGACCGGACTGAGCACGGCTGAAATCTGTAGCCGTGTGCAGGGCTACATCATCACCCGCGGCGACAAGGGTTCGGAAATCCATACCGCCGACGGCCTGCTGCAGATTCCTGCCGCCAACGCCATCCGGGTGGTCGATCCGACCGGTTGCGGCGATGCCTATCGCGCCGGCCTGATTTTCGGGTTGATGAAAGGCATGGACATGGCCACCGCCGGCCGTATCGCTTCACTGATGGGCGCGCTCAAAATCGAGCATCTCGGCCCGCAGAACCAGCGCTTCAGCTACGCCCAATTCGCCATGCAGTTCAAGCAGCAGTTCGGCTACGCGCTCGACTGATTTCGGCGGTTTCCAGCCAAAGAAAACCCCCCGGCATGCCGGGGGTTTTCCGTTCCAGCTTGGATTGATCAGAATTCCTGCGAGAAACGCAGACCGATGGTGCGTGGCTGGGCGGCCACGGTGTACACCTGGCCATCCGGATATTCCGGAACAAGCCCGGAAGCACCGCAGACGGTGACAGCGCACATGGTGAACCGGTTGAACTCGGCGCGTTCATCGAACAGATTCTTGACGTACAGATTCAAGGTCCAGCTGTCCTTGCGGATGCCGGCCGAGAGATCGAACATGGTGTAAGAGGGCATATCGCCCAGAATCTCGCGCTCTATGATCCGCAGATCGCTGGTACGACGTCCTTCATACACCACCGAACCCTGGATGAAGGGCTCGTACCCGTTCCAGTCGAAGGTGTAACGCGCATTCAGGTTGCCTTTGAAATCCGCAGTCACCGGCAGACGCGTGCCCGTGGGCGCTTCCGGATCGGCACAGTCCGTCACCGGATTGCCGTCATCGTCGGTGAAGCCGCAGTAGTTCTCGGTCAGCTTGGCATCGTAAAACGCCACACCAGCACTGAGCTGCAGATTGTAGGTCGCGGCGAAGTTGACATCCATTTCCAGTCCGTCAATACGCGCCTGGTTGGCGTTCTTGATCTCCGTCAAACCGTTCTGCCCGAGAATGGTGAATTGGAAGTCTTCCCATTCCTGACGGAACAATGCGCCGTTGAAGGTCAAGCGGTTGTCCATCCAGCTAGTTTTCCAGCCAAGCTCCCAGTTAGTCAGGTAATCGGCTTGATACGGCGGCAGGGTGGCGCGGCGGTTGATGCCGCCGGGGCGGTAACCTTCCGACCAGGTGCCGTAAATCAGCTTGGTGTCATCCAGTTTGTAGGTGACGTTGAACTTTCCGAGTGTCCCGTTTTCCTTGGTGGTTTTACCGAGACTGCCATCCGGATCGCGGATGAATTCGCAGGGTGCGCCGTTGAACTTCGGCCAATTGGCCGGATTGGTGCTGCCCCAGACGAAAGCGCAGCCGGCTTCGCCATAACGCTGGTTGCCCGGTTTGCTGCCCTGACTCGAGAAACCCCGCGAGAAACCGAAGAAGCCGCGCAGACTATTGTCATTCTCGAAATAGCGGAAGCCGGCAGTCGCGGTCAGCTTGTCAGTAAAATCGAAGCTGAACTCACCGAACACGGCCTGTTCGCTGTCGCGACGGTCCTGCTTGGTCAACCAGATAGTGTCTTCCCAGCCGGTCACTTCATAGCCGTCGTACCAGTCGGCGATCATGTAGCGTTCCTGGATATCGCGGTACTGGTCGATCTGGAAATAACCGCCGATGAAACGGAAGCGCTCGTCCTGCGGCGAGGAAATACGCAGTTCGTGGCTGCGCTTGGTCTGGTGACCTTCGCTCAAGGTGATCTGTGAAGGATTGATGTAATCGCCGTTGTTGTCGTAAGCATAGGCGCCGTAACCGGAAACCACGTCATACCAGAAGCCGTAATCGTTGTAGTCGGATTCGGCCTTGCCGTCGCGGTCGAGCGTGGAGAACGCATAGACCAGATCGAAATTGCCGATTTTGCCGGTCACGGTCAGGGCGACCTGAGTGAATTTGTCTTCCAGCGACTCGGGATAGTAACGCGAGATGTTCAGGTCCCCAACGACTGGATCGAACGCGAAACTACCGTTAGTGGTTTCCTTCTGAGTCATGATGCTGGGCATGATTGACCAGTTCTCGCCAAGATCGACTTTCAGGGCAGCACGGGCACCGGTCGTATGTGAATCGTTGTAATTTTCTTCGACCAGATCCGCATTATTCATAGTGATGCCAGACGTCGGGAAAGTACGTTCGTTATAGACGTTATCAATCCATCCAGCTTCTCTCTTATCCCAACCGACCACACGCAGTGCGGCAACATCCGACAGCGGAAGATTGAGGAATCCTTCGGCAACATGACCATCGCCACCGCCACTGATGCTATTTACTTCAAAAGCATAGCCAGCCGCAAAACTGCTGGAGTCGGGCTTGTTGGTAATGATCTTGATAGTACCGGACTGCGAGCTGGCGCCGTACAGGGTGCCCTGCGGACCGGCCAGTGCTTCGACGCGTTCGATGTCGTAGATATGCGGTTCGATGGAGCCGCCGACACCGGTAACCGGCTGCTCGTCCAGATAGATTCCGACCGACGGTGAAGGGCCGGAATGGTTGCCGTCACCACCACTGACCACGCCGCGGATATAGGGATCAGAACCGCCGCCCTCGCCTTGGGTATAAGACAGGCTGGGCAGGAGCTTGGCATAATCATCGAAATCATTGACATTCATTTCGGTGAGCTTCTGGGTTCCCAGGACCTGGATGCTGATGGGTACTTCCTGTAGGTTTTCCGTTCGCTTCTGTGCGGTCACGGTCACCGTGTCAAGGACGGCTTTTTTGTCTTCGGTCGCAGCCTGGTCATCCGGGCTAGCCAAAGCCGCCGTGCTGAGTGCCATGTAGATTGCAGCCGTGAGCGGCAATCGTGACATCCTCAGTTTCGGCCTCATATTTTTTTGTGTTTTCATTTACTCTCCCTTTCGTTGGTGTTGTACTGCTGTTTTCAGGAAAACCGGAGCTTCCGGGTACTGCTCGAGGACGGGGCCCAATACGTCTTTCAAAGGCCCCAACCAGGTTTCGAAATGGCGCCAGTGATCGACACCCTCTTTATAAATCGGCCGACGCACCTGCTCGGAACTGGCGGTGCGTACTGGGCGATTATTCTCGAAGAAACGCAGACAGCCGTCTTCGAACGGCAGGCCGCAATAGGCCAACAGACGCCGGACCTCGTTTTCGGTATCTTCGACCATATTTTCGTAATGTACGCGGTGGATGCTACCGGGCAACGCCTCATCGAAATGCGCCATTAGCTCGACATAGTCCCGATAGTAGCGGCCCATGTCATCGAGACTGTAGCTAAAATTCTGGCCTCGGGCGAAATGCTGCTTGAAATTAGAAAAGCAGCAGGCCAATGGATGTCGACGCGCATCGATGATTTTTGCATTGGGTAGCATCAAACGAATCAATGCGATGTGCGCATAATTATTCGGCATCTTATCGATGAAGAACGGCGCTTCGGTGCGTCGCTGGATGCGGGTATTTTCGATATAGCGTCGACCATAAACAGCCGCTTGTTCGGCACTCATTGCTGGCAACATTGGATAATAGGTACCGGCAGAGGTATCACTCTGACGACGATAAAGATCCTTGGTCACCGAAATGATGTCCGGTAACTCCATGGTGCCCTCCACCTGCGAATGGCTGGAAAGGATCTGTTCCAATAGCGTCGATCCTGCCCGCGGCATGCCGAGAATGAAAATGGGATCGGCATCGGTAACGCCGAAACCGGAGCGTTTCTGGAAGAATTCCGCATCGAACAAGCGCTGATTCTGACGCAGCTTGAGGGTATTGCGATCAGCACTGTACTGAATCAAGCTTTTACGCAGACCGTTGCCGTTATCGTAATGATGGAATGAACGCTCATAGTCGCGCCGGTCCTCCAAAGCCTTGCCCAATGCAAAATCGAAATGGAAACGATCTTCGGCAGCCAACTCGCCGCGGTCAAGCTGTGCCTGCATGGCAATGACGTCTTCGTCCGTGAACACAAATGTTTTCAGATTGGCGAGGCTCCAGTAAGCCTCGCCATAATGCGGCTCGATGCTGATACTGCGGCGATATGCAGTTACGGCCTCATCGGTTCGTCCGGCAGTTTTCAGGGTATGTCCGTAGCTATGCCAGATGCGCGAATAGCCCGGGTGCTCGGCAAGCACTTCCTGGTAAAGCGCGATGGCGGCATCAAAATCGCCGATCTTTCCGAGCGCAACGGCTTTGAGGTTGCGGTAGCTCATGTTGCGCGGATCAGCTCCAAGAAGAATCTCCGTCTGCTCCAGAACTTTCGCGAAACTGTTGTTGCGGTTGAGAATGTAGGCGTAGTTCTGGCGGGCGAAATTGAATCCTGGTGAGAGCTCCAGACAGCGCTCGAGTAGGAGCTCGGCATCCTGGTCACGGCCGAGGCGTGCGGCGACTTCGGCCAGCATGCGGATGGCGGCAACGTCAGTGGGATTTTCCTGCAGGTAATCCTTCAAGGACCGTTCGGCAACCGGAACTGCGTTCTCGCACATGGCCGCGGCGGCGGCTAAAAGTCGAGGATTACTGTCCGAATGACGTAATTGCATGGCATAGGCTGCATCGGCCGCAGCGGAGTCGCCGTTGGCGGAATGGATATCGGCAATCGCCAACCAGGCCTTGGGCGAATCAGGCTTGAGCGCGACGGACTCGCGCAGCGCGGCCATCGCCTTATCGCCCAGACCCATCAAACGGTAGAGCTGACCGAGCTCGAGATGCACGGCATACCATTGTGGGCGAAGTCTAGCCAGACGCTTCAGTGCCAGCTCGGCGGATGCGAGTTTGCCCTGTTTTGCCTTGGCTAGGGCATTGAGCAGAAGCGCATTCGGTTGCTCCGGCAATAGCTTAAGGATTTCATCGGTCTGGGCCTCGGCCAAACGGGGCTGTTCCGCCAACAGCTTGGCGGCTTGCGAAAGGGCGGCTTCCAATCCAGACGATGAGTCCGTGACGACTGACATCATGAACCTTAATCAATGTTAAACAATGATTAAAAATACCATAATTCGACCCGTCAATAGGGGTGGATCGGGCATTATTTCAGCCGGAATTCCAACAATAAAAACCCCCGATCCATGAGGACCGGGGGTTGGGGTAAAGACCCTGGCGATGACCTACTCTTGCATGACAGAATCACACTACCATCGGCGCGGTTGCGTTTCACTTCCGTGTTCGGGATGGGA
>NZ_JBIKSE010000041.1:0-13797 GCF_044348765.1 Arenimonas sp. | reverse complement strand
GCACAGGGCGCGGAATTCGGCCAGATGCTCCGGCGCGATGCCGAGCACGTAACGTTCCTGTGATTCATTGCACCACAGCTGCATCGGCGACAGCGAGGGATCATCGCAGGGCACTTTGCCCAGATCGATGATGCCGCCCTTGTCGGAGTCGTGCAGCAGTTCCGGGATGGCGTTCGACAGACCGCCGGCACCGACGTCATGCATGAAGCGGATCGGGTTGGCAGCGCCGCGTGCGAAGCAGCGGTTGATCACTTCCTGGCAGCGCCGTTCCATTTCCGGGTTGTCGCGCTGCACCGAGGCGAAATCGAGCGCTTCCGAACTTTGCCCGGACGCCACCGAAGAGGCCGCGCCGCCGCCCAGACCGATCAGCATGGCCGGACCGCCAAGCACGATGACGATGTCGCCGTCGCGCATCGGCAGTTTCTGTACCTGACCCGGATCGACCGTGCCCAGGCCGCCGGCCAGCATGATCGGTTTGTCGTAGGCCCGTACGTGCGTGGCGTCACTGCCGGCCAGTTCGAAGCTGCGGAAGTAGCCGGTCAGATTCGGCCGGCCGAACTCGTTGTTGAACGCGGCGCCGCCGAGCGGGCCGTCGGTCATGATCTCGAAGGCCGAAGCCATGCGCGGGTTCAGCGCGCGCGGTGCTTCCCAGGATTGCGGCAGGGTCGGAATACGCAGGTGCGAGACCGAGAATCCGGTCAAGCCGGCTTTCGGTTTGCCGCCGCGGCCGGTCGCGCCTTCGTCGCGGATTTCGCCGCCGGCACCGGTGGATGCGCCGGGAAACGGCGAGATGGCGGTCGGGTGGTTGTGGGTTTCGACCTTGATGCAGAACGCGCTGGCGGCGGCGTCGCCGAAGCGGTAGCTGCCGGCGTCATCGGCGCGCAGATGGCGGGCCACGTGGCCTTCGATGACCGCGGCATTGTCTTTGTAGGCACTCAGCGTGAACTGCGGCGCGAGCTTGTGCGTGTTGCGGATCATGCCGAACAAACTGTGCGGCATGTCGCGGCCGTCGATGCGGTAGGACGCGTTGAAAATTTTGTGCCGGCAGTGTTCGGAATTGGCCTGCGCGAACATCATCAGTTCGGCATCGGACGGATCGCGGCCGAGCGCGCCGTAGCGGTCCTGCAGATAGGCCACTTCGTCTTCGCTTAGCGCCAGGCCGAGTTCGGCATTGGCCTGCGGCAATTGGGCGATGGCCACGCGCTGCAGCGGTCCGCGCGCCAGAGCGGCGAACAGCGCACCGGCTTGCTCCAAGCTGGTGCACACGCTTTGGGTCATCGGATCGGAAAGTAATTTATCGATGTCGCGCCACAGCACATCGCCTTCCGGCGGCATGCCCAGAAGATCCAGACGCAGGCCGCGTTCGGCACGATGCACCGGCAAGCCGGCGCCCTGCAGGATTTCGGTGGCCTTGCTCGACCACGGCGAACGGGTACCCAAGCGCGGCGTGACGATGCGCGAGACCGCGCCGGTCAGCGCTTCCGTGCGGCCGATGCAGCCTTCCAGAATGCGGCCGAGGGTGGCAGTATCGTGCAGCTCGGCGTGGGTATCGACGAAATACAGATGCCAGGCCCCGGCGATGCTGGCATCGGGGACGATCTGCTGCAGGCGGGATTGAAGGCGGTCGCGTCGGAAAGCGGATAAGGCCGGAAGGCCTTCAAGAACGATCATGGCTACACGCTGAGGGGGTTTTAGCCGCTCATTTTACCTTATCGGCCCGATGTCGGCCGCTTTTATGCGGCCATTGCCTTCTCATTCCGTTATTTATTCTGCTTTTCCAGCGCTTTGAGCATATCGGCTGGATTCAGATAACCGCCAATCTGGGCGCCATTGGCGGCATACACGGCCGGGGTGCCGTCCACGCCGATTTTCTGACCGAGCGTGAAATCGGCACTGACGAAGTTGCTGCAGTTTTTCTTCGGCAGGGTTTTTCCCGCTTTGGACGAGGTCATCGCCACTTTGCGGTCGGGCGCGCACCAGATGTTCACCGCTTTCTGGAAGGATTCGGAACCGAGGCCAGCGCGGGGATAGAACAGGTAGTCCACAGCGATACCGAGCTCGTTGTACTCGGCCATGTGCTCGTGCATCTTGCGGCAGTAACCGCAGTCGATGTCGGTGAACACGGTAATGCGGTATTTCGGCTTGGCCGGGGCGAAGCTGATTTTTTGCGCGGCCGGAACGGCGGCGAGAATGATGCGGCGCTCTCCCGCCTCACTGGCCTCGGTCAGGTTGGTTCGCGTGTTCAGATCGATGATCGCGCCCTGGAACAGCAGCTTGCCGTCATTGCTGACGTACAGAATCTGGCCATCGACCACGACTTCCTTGACACCGGCCAGCGGCGAAGGCCGGATGGCGGTGATTTTCACATTCGGGACAAGCTTGGTGAGCGACTGACGGATCGCGGTATCACCGACAACAGCCGGAGCGGGGGCTTTCTTGGCAGGTACCGGGGTGGTGCTTTGGGCGCAGGCCGGCAGACTGAACATTATCAAGGAGGCCATCAGGATGCGAAGCAGGGTCATGGGTTTTCAAGTCCGGATTTATCAGGTGTTATTGTGCCATAGCCACTGTGAACACCGCGACAGCGCGGGACGGATGACAGGCTTGAAGCGATGGATGGCTTAACCGCGCGGGTGGTGGGCGCGGTGCATTTTCTTCAAGCCCTCTTTGGCAATCAGGGTGTAAATCTGGGTGCTCGACAGCGAGCTGTGGCCCAACAGCATCTGCAGGGCGCGCAAATCGGCCCCGTGATTGAGCAGATGGGTGGCGAAACTGTGCCGCAGCACATGCGGGCTGACCCGTGCCGGATCGACCCCGGCGGACTGCGCGCGGCGCTTCAAGGCCGACCAGAACCGCTGTCGGTTCCAGGCGCGCCCGGTCGCGTCCACGAACAGCATCGGCACCGTGCGCTTGCCAACGCAGACCGGACGCACCGTCTGCAGGTAACGCTCGAGCCAGTGCTGGGCTTCTTCGCCCATCGGCACTAGACGCTCCTTGCTGCCCTTGCCCATGACCCGCAACAGGCCTTGGCGTAGATTGACCGCTGCCGCCGGCAAGTCGACCAGCTCGCTGACGCGCAGACCGCAGGCATACATCAGTTCCAACATGGCGCGCAGCACCACCTGCTCCGGGGCCTCGCCACTGTCCGCGCGCAGAAGCGCTTCCACCTGCGATTCAGACAATGCTTTCGGCACCGGTCGCGGCAGGCGCGGCATTTCCAACAGACGGGTCGGATCTTCGGTGATGTCGCCACTGCGTTTCTTCAGCGCGTAGTATGCCCGCAAGCTCGACAACAGACGGGCGTTGCTTTTAGCGGCATAGCCCTGGTTCACCCGCCAGCCCAGATAATCGAACAGATCGGCCAGCATGGCCGAATTCGGCACTTTGCCACGCGCTTCCAGAAAGCCAGCCAGACCCAGCAGATCGCGGCGATAGCCAGCCAGGGTGGCCGCCGACAAGCCATGCTCGGCCCACAGGCGCTCGAGGGCCGCATCGATCTGGCTCTGGGTGACGGCATCGACAGCGTCGCGGCCGCGGGCGCGTTGGCGGATGGCATTGGTTTTGGCACTCATGCCGAAAGCTTAGCGCGGATGCCGATTCACCGCTATGCTAATGCGCATGTCTGAGCCCCCTTCCCGCATCACCGCCGTACCCGCGCATCTTGGCTGGCGCCTGCTGGCCCTGGTCTACGATGTGGTGATATCCATCGCGTTCCTGTTTTTGGTCAGTGCCCTGTCCTTGGCGCTGAAACCGGATCATCGTCCGGTCGAACCCGGCACGCCGGCGGCATTGCTGGTGTTCATCGCACTGTGGGCAGTCATTGGTGCCTATGCCGTGCTGTCCTGGCGACGTGGCGGGCAAACCATCGGTATGAAACCCTGGCGCCTGCAGGTCGTCACTGCCGAGGGCGGTCGACCGTCCTGGCGCGCATTGATGATCCGTTTCGCGGTGACCAGCGTCAGTCTCGGACTATCGCTGCTGTGGTGTCTGTTCGATGACCAGCGCCGCGGTCTGCATGATCTGGCCGCCGGCACCCTGCTGGTGCGGCGACAGGCTTAAATTCGTTTCGCCAGATAACCCCAGCACAGCGCGAACACACTCAAAGGTGCAAGCACATAGGCCACGCGCACGTCGAACCGATAAACATCGGACAGACTGACGAACAGACGTTCGAGCAGCATGGCGCTGACGCCGACCACGATGCCGAGGAACAGACTTTTGCCCAGGCCACCCGAACGCAGTGAGCCGAACGCGAACGGCAGTACCGCCAGACACAGTAGCGCGATCTTGAACGGATAGAACCACCGGCCCCAGTAAGCGACGCTGAACACACGGGCATCGAGCTTGTTGCGTTCGAGGTAGTCGATGTTGCTGCGCAGTTCACGCATACTTAGATTGCTCGGACTCGACAGCGTCGCTTCCAGTGATTCGTTGGTGATCTGGGTTTTCCAGGGAATCCGGCCCATGCGCTCGAGCAAAACTGAATCCGGCTTGAAGGTGGTGCGTTGCACATCATTCAAATGCCAGTAATCGGATTGGTTGCTGGCGGACTTGGCCTGGGTGATGGAAGCCAGTGCGCCGTCCTTGCCGACGCGGTACAGACGGACATCGGCTAGCTCCAGCCAGGCACTACCGCCGCTGCCCTTGGCAGAACCTGCACGGGCATTAAAATACAGATCGCCGTCCTTGGCCCAGACTCCGGAATAGCGGGCCAAGGTGAACTTGTTGGCTTTATGACTGTTCAGGCTCATCGCCTGCTTTTCACTGGCGATACCAATAGTTTCATTGGTGATGATCATCGCGCCGGATAACAATACCGCCGGCAGCAAGGCACCGATGGCGATCTGCAGACGTGAAACGCCAACTGAGGCCATGGCAATCAGTTCGGATTTCCCGGCGAGCTGTCCGAGCCCCAGTAACAGACCGATCACCGACACCACCGGCAACAGATCGTAGGCGCGGCGCGGCATGGTGAACAAGGTGCTCAGCAAAGCGTAGTTCAGCGTGAAGCCGTTCTTGCCGACATCCGAAAAACTATTGTAAAAAGCGTTGATCAGATCGAAACCGAGTAGTACCAGCCAAACCAACGCGATGGTTTTCAGCACGCTCAGCCCGAGATACTCGGTCATTTCCCGGCCAATGCGGTTCATGCCGGCATCGCTTGCGGTTTCAGACGACCGTCACGCCGGTATAGCCAGTAACTCAATGCCGCCATCGGCAGCACCACCCACCAGAGACCAAGAAACGGCGGGATGCTGCCATTGCCCAACAAGTAGGTGCCGGCCAACAGACTCAGCATGCCGAGCAGATAGGCCATCACCGCGAACAGCACCAGACCATACTGCGGCTGCCGGGGTTCGCTACGTGCCAACGGAATGGCCAGCAAGGTCAGAATGGCCGCGAACAAGGGCAAGGCAATACGCCAGTGCAGTTCGGCCAGGGCACCGGCATCGCCGCGTTTTAGCAAGGCCAGCGTGCTCAGGTAATCGAGCTTATTGGAGGGCTTGCTCTCGCTTGGCTCCGGTATCTTGATTTCGTTGATCTTGAACTGCACTTTGCGGAAATCACGGTGTCCGAGTTCGCCTTCCATGCGGGTGCCGTTTTCCAGGCGCAGGATGCGAGCACCGCCAGCCAGACGCAGATCGCCCTTGCTGGCAGTGATGATGTCGAGTCGGCCGTTGATTTCACGCTGCACGAACAGGTTCTTGAACTGCCGGCCGTCGCGACTAAGCTCGGTGACGAACAGAATACCGGACTTGCCAGGCAGCTCCACGAACCGTCCCGGCTCCAGACCGGAAATCAGGAAACTGCGGTTGGCCTGTTCCACCATGCTCTTGGCTTTATTGGCGGTGAATGGCACCAACCACAGTGAGGAGAATGCAATCAGCAGCACCAGCGGCGCGGCTACCCCGAGTACTGGTTTCAGCAACTGCTGGCTGCTGACACCGACCGAAGCCAGCACCGCCATTTCACTGTCGGCATACAGGCGGGCGATGCCCATCATCAGGCCGATGAACAGGGCAAGGGGCAGCACGAAGCTGATGAAGCGTGGCAGACGCAGTACCAACAACTGCAACATTAGGCCAGCCGGCACCTTGCCACGGGAGATTTCCGCGATCAGATCGGTCAGAAACCCGCCCACGCTGATTAGGAACAGCACCGTTAGCACCGCGAACACCAGCTGACTGAACTGTCTGAACAGATAACGGTTGATCAGCGGCATCGGCACGGGCGAAGAAACTCGGTTCGGGATGAATTACAATAGCAGTTTACCATCATGCGCCCCGCTGGCGCCCGACCAAGAGAAGCCCCTATGGCCCTGCGTTTTCTGCCTTCCCAAAGCCCCGTCCACAGCGATACCAGCGATTGCGTGGTCATCGGCGCGTTCAATGACAAAACCTTCTCGCCGTCCGGTACGGCGCTCGATGTCGCCGCCGGTGGTCGGCTGAAGGCTCTGGCCGAACGCGGCGACATTTCCGGCAAAACCGGACAGACCCTGCTGTTGCCCGACGTCCCGGGCATCGCTTCAACGCGCGTGCTGGTAGTCGGTCTGGGCGATCCGGAAAAGTTCGCCGTGCCGCAGTATCTGAAAGCCGTGGCCGATGCCGTGCGCGCCCTGCGCAGCGGTCCGGTCAAATCTGCCTTTCTGACCCTGAGCGATCTTACGGTGAAGGGCCGTGATGCCGATTGGGCCGTGCGCCAGGCCCTGATCGCCGCCGATCACGCCGCTTACGAATACACCGCCACCCGCAGCAAGAAAGCCAGCGTGACCCTGAGCGAGGTCTCGGTGCATGTGGCGGACGCCCAGATGAACGCCTTCCGCCAGGGCGACGGTATTGCCGCCGGCATCCAATTCACCCGTGAATTGGGTAACCTGCCGCCGAACATCTGCAATCCGTCCTATCTGGCCGAGCAGAGCCTACAGATCGCCGCCGAACACGACAACGTGACCTGCGATGTGCTGGGCCGTGATGAAATGCAGGCGCTCGGCATGGGCTCGCTGCTGGCCGTGGCCCGCGGTTCGGCCAACCCGCCGAAACTGATCGTATTGAAATACACCGGCGCCGGCGACGCCAAGCCGCTGGCCCTGGTCGGCAAAGGCATCACTTTCGATACCGGTGGCATCAACCTGAAAGTCCAAGGCGGCATCGAAGAAATGAAGTACGACATGTGCGGCGCCGCCTCGGTGCTCGGCACCTTCCTGGCCTGTGCCAAGCTGCAGCTGCCGATCAATCTGGTGACCGTGGTGCCGGCCGTGGAAAACATGCCGGACGCCGACGCCTACCGTCCGAGCGACGTGCTGACCGCGATGAACGGCAAGACCATCGAAGTCGGCAACACCGACGCCGAAGGCCGTCTGATCCTGTGCGACGCGCTGACCTACGTGCAGCGTTTCGAACCGAAGGCAACCGTGGACGTGGCCACACTGACCGGCGCCTGCGTCATCGCGCTCGGCAAATACGCCGCCGGCCTGATGAGCAAACACGACGATCTTTCCGAAGAACTGCTTGCCGCCGGTGAAACCGTGTTCGACCGCGCCTGGCGCCTGCCGCTCTGGGACGAATACCAGACCCAGCTCGATTCCGTGTTCGCCGACATCTACAACATCGGCGGTAAGGGTGCAGGCGCCATCACCGCCGGCTGCTTCCTGTCGCGCTTCACCGAAGGCCAGCGCTGGGCGCATCTGGACATCGCCGGTGTATCTAACGATGAAGGCCGCAAGGGCATGGCTTCCGGCCGTCCAGTCGGCCTGCTGAGCCAGTGGCTGCTTGACCAGGCGAAGCACTGAGTATGGCCATCCGGGCTGACTTCTACATGATCGCGGGCAAGCCCGCGTTTGTGGCGCAGCCCCTGCTGCTGGTGTGTAAGCTGGCCGAGAAGGCCGTGCAATCCGGTCAGCCCTGCCTGATCTTCTGTGATAGCGCCGAGCAGGCGGATTTCCTCGATGACCTGCTGTGGGAATTCGACGAGGACGCCTTCATCCCCCACCAAATCGTGGGCATGGAAGAAGACGAGGACATGGACGATACGCCGGTGCTGATCGTTCCGCCGGGCGTGGAGGCCGGCATGCGGGCACTGGTCATCAATCTGCGTAATATGTTGCCGCCGGCCGGCTACCAGCGCGTGCTGGAAATCGTTCCGGCCGAAGAAACGGCGCGCGAACCGGCGCGCCAGCGCTGGCTGGAATACAAACAGCTCGGGATTGAGCTCAAGCGCAACGAGATGTAAAGATCCCCACTGCAGTGGGGACTTTTTCAGGCCAATATTTTTTCGAGAGCATCCACCGATTTCGGAACTCCTGCAGTGAGATTGTCCGGTCCGGCCTTGGTCATCAGGATGTCGTCTTCGATGCGGATACCGATGCCTTGGTATTTGGCCGGTACGCCCGGCGTGCCCGGTGCGATGTACAGGCCCGGTTCGACGGTGAACACCATGCCCGGCTCGAGCAGACGCGAAGCGCCGCCGAGTTTGTATTCGCCCACATCGTGCACGTCCAGTCCGATCCAATGCCCGGTCTTGTGCATGTAGAATTTTTTGTAGGCTTCGCTGGCGATATTTTTCTTCAGCGCGCCTTTCAGCAGGCCGAGCGACAGCAGGCCGTCGGTCAGCACCTCGACCGCCGTGGCGTGGATGCTGTCGTACGGCACGCCGACACGAGCATTGCCGATGCATTCGGCCTGCGCCGCCAACACCAGCTCATACAGTGCGCGCTGGGCGGCACTGAAGGTACCGGAAACCGGCCAGGTGCGGGTGATGTCGGAAGCGTACAGGGCGTATTCAGCACCCGCGTCGCACAGCAGCAGATCGCCTTTTTTGACTGGTGCGTTGTTGGCGCGGTAATGCAATACACAGGCATTCGGGCCACTACCGACAATCGGTTCATAGGCGGCCACGGCATTATTGCGCCGGTACACCTGCTGCAGCGCGGCCTCCACTTCGTATTCGAAGCGGGCATGGCGGCTGGCCCGCATCGCAGCGATCTGCGCCTCGACCGCGATATCGGCGCTTTTGCGCATCAAGGCAATCTCACCGGCGCTCTTGAACAGACGCAGTTCATCGAGCAGATGGCCGAGCTCAAGGAATTCATGCGGCGGTTCGGCGCCCAAACGCTTCTGCGCGCGCACCCGGTTCAGCCAACCCATCAGCGCCAGATCGAAATCGGCATCGCGGCCGTAATGGTAGTACACGCGTGAGCGGCCTTCGAGCAGGCCGGGCAGGATATCGTCCAAATCGGTAATCGGATAGGCATCATCGAGCTTAAGCGCATCGACCGCGCCTTCCGGACCCAGGCGCGGCCCATCCCAGGCCTCTTTCTCGGCATCGCGTTCGCGGCAGAACAGCAGGCATTCGCCCTGCCGTCGACCGGGCACCAGCACCAGCACCGCTTCGGGTTCGTTGAACCCGGACAGATACCAGAAATCGGAATCCTGGCGGAACGGATAGGTGGTGTCCTTGCTGCGCAGGCGCTCCTTGCTCGCCGGAATGATTAGGATGGCTCCGTCATCGGCCAAAGCCATCAGCCGGCGGCGGCGCTTGACGAACTCGGAAACAGCGATCATCAGTTCAGCCGCTGGCGGGCGCGGCGATTGACCACGCGTTCGTTGTAGAGCAGGACAGCCGCCACGCGGATGTATTCGCAGACTTCAATAAGCGCTTCCTCATCGGCGTCCGAATCTTCGTAATTCAGATCAGATGCGGCGATTTTGGCCAAATCCTGCAGGGCTTCATCGGATTCGTCCGAGAGCGGTTGGGCTGGTGTGGGTACCACGCCGAAGCCGCCCAGAAAACCCTGGCACCAGTCGACCATGGCCGGCCCCCGTTCGGACACCGGTTTGTCATCATCCGGTAACAGCAGATCGAATTCGAAATCCATCACATCGCCGGCCAGCTGTTCGCTGGCGGCATCGAAGAACACGGAAAGTACCGACCCGGATTCAACCTGGCCATCCAGCTCGGCATCGGTCAAGGCATAAGCCAACCAGTTTTGCGGCGTCAGTTCAGCGCCGGCACACAGGCATCCGGATAAGGCACCATGCAGTTCGGCGGCGGAAACAGGGATACCCAGATCGCCGAGCGCGCTCTGGATGGCATCATAATCGGGCATGGTGGTGGTCATCCGGCCGCTCCTTTTTCCGCCTAGTGTAGCAAACGACAGGCCACCGGCATGGGCTTGACGAAGCCGGCAATGCCCACTAGGGTATGGCTTATGAGTTTAGTCCCCGACCACGCCCAGCAAATCCAGGATTTGGCGCAGCGCCTCGATCGCTTATTGGAGGCGACTGCCCGCCTTGCTGCCGAAAACACGGTACTCAAACAGCAGCTCGAGCAACTGACCGCCGAACGCAATGCCCAACAGAGCAAGAACGAGCTTATCTTCCACCGGGTTGAAAGCATGCTCGGTCGCATCAACGACTTGGAGCACAACGATGACCGGTAATATCGTGACCATCAAGGTACTCGACCGCGACTACAGCGTCGGTTGCGCGCCGGACCAGGCCGACAGCCTGCATGCTGCTGCCAAACTGTTGGATGCTCAGATGCGGGAAATCCAGGGCGGTCACAAAACCGTGAGCCTGGAGCGTGTTGCCGTACTGGCGGCACTGAACATCGCACATGACCTGCAGATCCTGAAAGACAGCCGGACCAAATCCGATGCTGTCATCGGCCGCAACCTCGGCGACATGAACCGCAAGCTGGACGATCTGTTCGACAGTCTTCCGCGCTGACCTCACCATCACGCCTTCGCGCTATAATGACTCCGCGTCCTCTGCCGTGTTCGACAGCGTGCTCAACATTAGCCCTTGACCCATAAACACGACCCGGGAGCCGCTCGAACCGTCGGTGTGCATGTCCGCCTGAGTTGCGGAAAGCCTAAAGATGGCAAGGCGACACCCACTTGATCCTAGGGATCAAGGTCGTTGGCAGGCATCGGCATGGTGGAGGACTCCTTATTCCGGGAGCCGAACATGCGCCAAGCACTGCGACAGCACCTCAAAGCCAAACGCCTGCAAATTGTGCCGACCGCGCGCATGGCTGCTGCCGAAGCGGTGGCCGTCACCATTCTGGAACACCTGCCCGCCTCCGGCGGCTATCTGGCAGGCTATTGGGCGACCGGCGGCGAATTGCCCCTGCACGTGCTTCAGCTGCGTCTGCCGGCGAACTGGATCTGGTGCCTGCCGGTAGTTTTGCCGGAAAAAAAGCTCGGCTTTGCGCCCTGGCGTGGCGGTGATGCACTCGGCAATAACCGTTACGGCATTCCCGAACCGATGATCTCAGCAGAAGCCTGTCTGAAGCCGGAAGATCTGCATGCCGTAATTCTGCCGGTTCTGGGATTCACCGCGGAGGGTCTGCGCCTGGGCATGGGCGGCGGCTATTACGACCACAACTTTGCCTTCCGTATGCATGCTCCCGCACCGCCCTTACTGATCGGGGCTGCTTATGCCAGCCAAAAGCTCGAAGCCTTGGATGCACAGGATTGGGACGTCCGCCTGGATGCCGTGGCGACCGAGAACGGCTGGATCGACTGCCCCCCTAAGGACATTCCCTGATGCGTTACTGGCTGATGAAATCCGAACCCGATGCCTTTTCCATCGACGACCTGGCCCGCGTGAAAAAAGAACCCTGGAGCGGCGTGCGCAATTACCAAGCACGCAATTTCATGTGGAAGGATATGCGCATCGGTGACGGCGTGTTCTTCTACCACTCCAATGCCAAGGTGCCGGGTATCGTCGGCCTGGCGAAAGTAGCCAGCGCCGCCTATCCGGATCCGACCCAGTTCGATCCGGATTCCGACTACTTCGATCCCAAAGCCACGCGCGATAATCCACGCTGGTTTCTGGTCGATGTCGCCTTCGAACGCCGGCTAAAACGCGAACTGAGCCTGGACGAACTGAAAACGCATACGCTGGCGCTCGGCGATTTCGCACTGCTCAACCGCGGCAACCGGCTGTCCATCGTGCCGGTCAGCAAAGCCCAATGGCAGACCATCCTCAAATTGGAAAAAACCAAATGACTCCCGAACAAGGCAAACAGGCTTCGGCCGAGCGTGCGCTCGACTACGTGCAGGATGGCAGCATCGTCGGCGTCGGCACCGGTTCTACGGTCGCTTACTTCATTCAGGGCCTCGGCCGCATCAAACACCGCATCGAAGGCGCGGTCTCGAGCTCGGAACAGAGCACGAAACAGCTGAAGGAACTCGGCATTGCCGTGCTCGATCTGAACGCCTCCGGCCCGCTCGGTCTGTATGTCGACGGGGCCGATGAATGCGATCCATATAACCGCCTGATCAAGGGCGGCGGCGCGGCGCTGACCCGCGAGAAGATCATTGCTGCGGCCAGCTCGCAGTTCATCTGCATCGTGGACCCCTCGAAACTGGTGCCACTACTGGGCCGCTTTCCGGTGCCGGTGGAAGTGATTCCGATGGCGCGTTCGCATGTCGCTCGCGAAATCGTCAAGCTCGGCGGCCAACCCATTTGGCGCGAAGGCGTGGTCACCGACAATGGCAACTGGATTCTCGACGTGCACGGCTGGTCGATCACCGACCCGGTAAAACTGGAAAGCGATCTGAACGCCATCGTCGGCGTGGTCACCAACGGCTTGTTCGCGGCGCGACCGGCCGATCTGGTCATCGCCGGTGGCGAGGTCCGCGCATGAATTTCCGCACCAATGAATTCGTCCGGCATTGAATAAAAAAACCCGCCTTCCGGCGGGTTTTTTGTTTGAAGCATAAAACCGATTAACGTTTCGAGAACTGGGTCGCGCGGCGTGCTTTGCGCAGACCGACTTTCTTACGTTCCACTTCACGGGCATCGCGGGTCATCAGGCCGGCTTTGCGCAGATCGGATTTCAGGGTGTCGTTGTATTCCACCAGGGCGCGGGCGATGCCCAGACGGATGGCGCCGGCCTGGCCGGTGATGCCGCCGCCTTCGACCGTCACATTGACGTCGAACTGCGCGGTGGTCTGGGTCAGTTCCAGCGGTTGACGGACGATCATGCGCGAGGTTTCGCGGCCGAAAAATTCGTCAATGGCGCGACCGTTGATCACGATGTTGCCCGAGCCCTTGCGCAGGAACACGCGGGCGGTAGAGGATTTGCGGCGACCGGTGCCGTAGTTTTGCTGAACAGCCATGATGATTTACCTGTAGGTCTTTCAGATGTCCAGCGCTTGCGGCTGCTGGGCGGTGTGGGGATGCTCGGAGCCTTTGTAGACTTTCAGCTTCTTGAACATGGCGCGGCCGAGGGGGTTCTTCGGCAGCATGCCCTTGACCGCGGTTTCAATCACGCGTTCCGGGTGGGCGGCCAGAGCCTGCGACAGGTTTTCCGACTTCATGTTGCCGATGTAGCCGGTGAAACGGTAGTACATCTTGTCCTGAAGCTTCTTGCCGGTGACGGCGATTTTCTCGGCGTTAATCACGACGATGTAATCACCGGTGTCCACATGCGGGGTGAACACGGGCTTGTGCTTGCCGCGCAGGCGACGGGCGAGTTCCGAGGACAAACGACCGAGAGTCTTGCCACTGGCATCTACGATGTACCAGTCTTGCTGAACGGTTTCGGGTTTGGCGCTGACGGTCATGGCTTTCATGACGGGCTCCAACAAAATCAAGTGAATAAGAAGCGGAATGATAACCCGAATTCCGGACCCGCGCAAGCCCTAGTGCGTCCCGTGCTAGGATTTGAGCCATGGCTTTCCCCCTGAAATCCCCGTCCCGTGCCGATCTGGCCGGACAGTGCGTGAAATGCGGCCTGTGCCTGCCGCACTGCCCGACGTACGCCTTGGCCGGCATGGAGGCGGAG